>JAHFSN010000098.1 GCA_023265735.1 Spirochaetaceae bacterium
CCCCCACCCCCCGCCATTTTCGTGTCCTTTCGCGCCTTTCGTGGGTCCATTCTTCACCCCCCCAGCCCCCGCAACGCACTCTTCCGGACCGCCGCGATCACCCCATGGTCCCGCAGCCGTCCTTCCTCCTCGGGCTTCACCGAAAACTCCACCTTGCTCGCCGTCACCAGCCCCGACAGCACCGTGAGGAGGCGGTTCTTTTCCACGTAGGGAATCCCGATGCGCCAGGCGCCGTCGAGCTCGTACAGATGGAGCTCGTGGTAGTACGCCGGACCCGTCTGGGAGATCTCCACCACGTCGCCCCTCACCAGGCCGTACATGAACAGGCTGAAGTCGACGACCTCCCAACTCTGCTGGCCCTCGTCAGGGGGCCCCAGGGGGCGGACGTTGGGCTTCATCGGTCTAGCCGAGGGCCCGGGCGTAGGCCTGGGCGACTCGGTTCAGCTGCTGGGGGGTGTGGGCCGCCCCCAGGAAGTTGGCCTCGAACTGGCTGGGGGCCGTGAGGACGCCCTCGTCCAGGAGGCTCCAGAACACCCGGGTGTACTGCTGGGTGTCGCTGGCCTTGGCCTGACCGAAATCCCGGACGGGGCCCGGGGTGAAGAATAGGGTGTACAGCGAGGCGCAGGTCTGGAGGCTGTGGCGGGCCGGGTCGACGAGGCGCCCCAGGGCCTGAAAGTAGACCGAGGCCTTGTCCTCCAGCCTGTCGTAGAAGCCGGGTTTGGCCAGTTCCTTGAGGACGGCGGTCCCGGCGGCCATGGCGGCGGGGTTGCCCGATAGGGTGCCCGCCTGGTACACGGGGCCCAGGGGGGCCAGCTGGTCCATGAGGTCCCGGCGGCCGCCGTAGGCCCCCACGGGCAGGCCCCCGCCGATGATCTTGCCCAAGGTGGTGAGGTCGGGCCGGATGCCAAACCGGCCTTGGGCCCCGCCCAGGGCCACCCGGAACCCGGTGATGACCTCGTCGAAGATGAGGAGGGAGCCGTCGGCCGCCGTCACGTCGCGCAGTCCTTCGAGGAACCCCGGTACCGGGGGGACGAGGCCCATGTTGGCGGCCACGGGTTCGACGATGACGGCGGCGATCTGGCCGGGGTGCGACGCGAAGGCCTGGCGCACGGCCGCCAGGTCGTTGTAGGGCACCGAAATCGTGAAGGCCGTGAACTCGGCGGGGACGCCGCCGCTGTCGGGGAGGCCCGCGGTGGCCAGCCCCGAACCCGCCTGGACCAGCAGGAAGTCGGCGTGGCCGTGGTAGCAGCCGTCGAACTTGAGGACGAACTTGCGGCCCGTGGCGCCCCGGGCCAGCCGGAGGGCGCTCATGACGGCCTCGGTGCCCGAATTGACGAACCGCAGCTTCTCCATCGAAGGCACCGCGTCGCGGATCTGTCGGGCCAGCACCGTCTCCTCGAGGGTGGGGGCCCCAAAACTCGTCCCCTGGCCCAGGCGCTGGCGCACGGCCCGGACCACCGACGGCGGGGAGTGGCCCAAAATATGGGGACCCCAGCTCTGGACGAAGTCGACGTAGCGGTTCCCGTCGACGTCGGTGACCACCGCTCCCTTGCCCTTCTTCAGGAAAACAGGGGACCCGCCCACGGACTTGTACGCCCGGACCGGGCTGTTCACGCCCCCGGGAAAGACATCACTCGCATCACGGAAGGCTTGGGCGGAACGGTCGCGGCTCGGCATGGAGAACCTCCTGGGGACTATTTCAGAAACTGGACGGCTTCGACGGCGTTGTAGGTGATGATGAAGTCGGCCCCGGCCCGTTTGATGGCGTAGAGGTTCTCGAGGAGGGCGTCCTTCCAGGCAAACAGGCCCGCGGCGGCGCCGTGACGGAGCATCATGGTCTCGCCCGAGGTGTGGTAGGCGGCCAGGGGCACCTGGGGGAACCGGGCCTTCACCCCGGCCAAAACGTCGAGGTAGAAGGTCGAGGGCTTCACCATGAGCCAGGCGGCCCCCTCCTCCAGGTCGGCGGCGGCTTCCTCGATGCCCTCTCGGCGGTTGCGGGGGTCCATCAGGTAGCTCTTGCGGTCGCCGAACGACGGGGCCGACGCGGCGGCGTCGCGGAAGGGGCCGTAGAGCTTGCTGGCGTACTTGGCCGAGTAGCCCAGCACCTGGGTCTTGGTGTACCCCTCTTCGTCGAGCCGGGCCCGGATGGCGGCCACCTGACCGTCCATCATGGCCGACGGGGCCACGAAGTCGGCCCCGGCCCGGGCGTGGGTGAGGGCCATTTCGGCCAACAGGGGGAGGCTGGCATCGTTGTCGATCTGGTCGCCGTGGAGCACCCCGCAGTGGCCGTGGTCGGTGTAGGCGCACACGCACACATCGGTGAAGACCGTGACCCCGGGGTACGCCTCCTTGAGGGCCGTCACCGCCCGGGCCACCACCGAATCGGTCCGGGTGGCCTCCGTCGCCTGGGGATTCTTCAACGAACCTTCGACCACGCCAAAGAGCAGCACCTTGTCGACCCCTTCGGCCCGGGCCGTCCCCACCGCTTCGACCAGCTTGTCGATGGACAGGTGGGACACGCCCTGAAGGGTGGGCAGGGGGTGGTCGATGCACGTCCCCTCCACCACAAAGAACGGGAGGATGAAGTCCCCGGCGGCCAGGGACGTCTCGGCGTGGCGGTTTCTGTCGGCGTCGGTGGCCCGGTCGGGGCGGAACCGGCGGAATTTCAAGCGGGAGACGTCCATGCATTTCCTCCTGGGGCGGGACTAGTCGAGAAGCGGTTCCCCGAGCTTTCGTCCGGGGAAGAGTTCGGTGAGGGCCTTCACCGTCTGGGCCCCCATGGGGACGAGCTCGAGGGTGAAGGGCGGGTCGGGGAAGAACCGGGCAAAGGCCCGGGCCGTGGTCGGCGACGTGAGGACCACCTCGTCGAGGGTGGTCAGGTCGATACCGGGGGGCGCCTGGTCCACGGCCACGTTACGGTACGCGGTCACCTTCTCCACCTTGGCCCCCAGGGCCGTGAGGCCCTTGTCGATGACGGGGAGGGCCTGGTCCGAGCACGGAAGGAACACCCGGTCACCGGGGATGACCAGGGGACCGGGCTGGTGGCGGGTCCCCCGGGAGAACACGTCGACCAGGCCCTCGGAGCTCTCCATGAGGGGGACGAGGTCGGCCCGCAGCCCGTGGGACGCCAGGTCCCGGGCGGTGGCCCGGCCCACGGCCGCCACCTTCACCCCCGCGAAGATCCGGGAGTCGAGGCCCAGGGCCTCCAGGCGACCAAAGACGGCATCGACGGTGTAGCGGCTGGTGAAAACGGCCCATTTATAGGTGGCCAGGTGCGACAGGGCGTTGTCGAGGTCGAAGGTGTCCTCCAGGGGGAGGATCTCGATGAGGGGCTTGTGGATGAGCCGGACCGCCCTGGTGAAGTGATCGGGGTTGGTCCCCGTGTACCAGACCCGGGGCAGCACCTCGAACCAGTTCGAGATCCGGCTCGACCGGACCACGGGGCCGATGAAGACCAGAAGCGGCGAGGCGTAGGGGTGCTGGGGCTCCGCGGCCAGTTCGGTGGCGAGGGCCCCCAGGGTGGTGATCCAGACCTTCTGGTCGTCGAGGCTGGCGTTGTGGACCAGGGCCACGGGCGTGGTGTCGGCCCGTCCCGCGGCCCGCACCTTAGCCACGATGTCGACCAGGGTCCCCGAGGCCATGAAGTAGACCAGGGTTTCGGAATCGGGCACGGGGATGCGTTCGGCGGGCGACCCCAGGCACAGGGCCACGCTGGCCGACACCTCGCGTTCGGTCAGGGGAATCTGTGTGTACGCCGAGGCCGCCAGCACCGACGAAACTCCGGGGACCAGCTCGACGTCGACGAGGCGCTGCTCCAGGTAGTCCATCTCCTCGGTGGCCCGGCCGAACAGCATGGGGTCGCCGCCCTTGAGGCGGACGACGCGCTTGCCCTCGATGGCGGCCTGGTAGAGGGCCTGGTTGATCTTGTCCTGCTGCTCGCCGCCGCTGTCGCCCCGCTTGCCCACGTACTGGATCTCGGCGGCCAGTCCGTCGAGGATCCGGGGGTTGGCCAGGCTGTCGTTGAAGATCACGTCGGCCTGGCGGAGCAGCCGGGCGGCCTTCAGGGTCAATAGTTCGGGGTCTCCGGGACCCGCGCCCACCAAGAAGACCCGTCCCCAGGTCTTGCGGAGGTTCAGGGGTTCCCAGAGGCGCTTCACGTCGGCCCGGTTGCGCAGGGCCGTCACGGCCAAATGCCCCTGGAGGGGGTGGGTGGCGAACGGGAGGATCTCGCCGATCCGGTGTTCTAGGCGCAGGCGCTTCAGGGCGCAGGTGGCCACGATAACGGCGTCGAAGAGACCCCGGTCCACCTTCGACAGCCTCTCCTCGATGGTGCCGCGAATGCTGACCACTTCCAGGTCCGGCCGCAGGGCCCGCAGCTCCTTCTGGCGCAGAGGCGACGAGGTGCCCACCTTCGACCCCGGCGCCAGCTTGGCGAGGGTGGGGCCCACCCCCGCCCGGCACGCCAGGGCGTCGGTCTGGTCGGCGGGGGGCAGCAGGGCCACCACTTCCAGGTCCCGGGGGAGGGGGAGGGGGAGGTCCTTGGCCGAGTGGATGGCAAAGTCGGCCCGGCCCGCCCGCAGCTCGTCGTCGAGCTCCCGGGTGAAGAGGTCGCTGGGGGCCTTGCCGTCGAGGAGGGAGACCGACTTGTTCCGATCGCCGAACGACTCGAGGGTCCGGGTGACGAACCGGTGCTTCTCCTTGTCCTTGAGGACGGCCACTTCCAGCTCGCCCAGGGCCTCGTCCACCTGGACCATGGCCAGGCGGCTGGCCCGGCTGATGACCTGCCAGGTCATCGGGTCACTCCCACGGGCACCGGGCGAAAGTAGCGTTCCACTTCCTGTTCCAGAATTTCCTCGGCCTTGGCCGCTTCGGCCTGACGGTCCTGGAGCGACTTGAGGGCCTCGCGTTCGATATCCTGCACGTTGAACAGGGTGACGCCCGGGCGCTCCCCGATGCCGGGGTCGATGTCCCGGGGGACGGCGAGGTCGAAGAACCACCGGGGTCCGCCCTGGGGGGGGAGCTGTTCGGCCCGAACGATGAGGTGCGGCGCCGACGTGGCCGAGACGACGGCGTCGACACCGGGAAGCACCTCGGCGAGCCGTTCCAGATGAAGGGCCTCTCCCACGCCGAGGTCTTTGACCAGCGCCTGGGCCTTCTCCAGAGTGCGGTTTCCCAAGAAGAAGGTGCGGTGGCCCCGGTCGGCCAGGAATCGCAGGATGCCGCGGTTGAGGTTGTTGACGCCGATGACCAGGAGTTTGAGTTCCGCCAGGGGGACGGGGAGCGACTTCAGGATGTTCACCACGGTCTGGGCGTGGCCCAGGGCGCCCTGGCCCAGACGGGTCTCGCTGCGCACCCGTTTCCCCACCCTCAGGGCCTGCTGGAACAGCCGGTGCATCCCCGCGTCGAGGGACCCGGCGGCTGCAGCCTCCTGGTAGGCCCGCTTCACCTGGCCCTGGATCTGGTTCTCGCCCAAAAGTGGCGACTCCAGGCCGCAGACCACCCGGAAGAGGTGGCGGACCGTGTCGGCGCTGGGGGCCCCCGTTCCGTCGTAAACCTCTATCCGGTCGCAGGTTGCCAGAATGACCGAAGCGGGAGGTGGGGACAGTTGAAGGGCTTTGAGGAATTGCTCCCGTTCGTCCAGGGGCACGGAAACATCGACGCCGCGTCGGGTGATCACGCTTCATATATAAGAGAAAAACCGGGTGCGGTCAAGGAGACTTAGACTCAGTCTAACTTGCCTTTTTGGGAGGCGTTGGCTATGCTCACAAGAGACTTGTCGAGCCCGTCGCCGACGGCTCAGGAGCTGTTTCTTTGCCTTCTTCACCCCGTCCCCCCCGATTCCTCCAGGCCTGCCGTGGGGAGCCCGTCGATGCGACCCCCGTGTGGCTCATGCGCCAGGCCGGCCGGTACATGGCCGAGTACCGAGCCCTCCGGGAACATCACACCATCCTCGACCTCATTGCCCACCCCGAGCTGGCCGCCGAGGTGACCCTCATGACCGTCAAGCGCTTCGCCCTCGACGCGGCCATCCTCTTTGCCGATCTTTTGCCCCCGTTGGCCGCCCTGGGCCTGGGCCTCGATTTCGTCAAGGACGAGGGTCCCAAGATCCTGCGTCCCCTGAAGACGGTCCGCGACATCGACCTGATGCCCTGCCCATCGGCCGAGGAGAGCCTTCCCGAGACCATGGCGGCCATCCGTCTGCTGCGGCCCGAACTCGACGGCCTGGGGGTTCCCCTCATCGGGTTCGGCGGGGCTCCGTTCACCCTGGCGGCCTACGCCATCGAGGGGGGTGGGTCGAGGGGCTACGACAAGGCCCGGACCCTTATGCTGAGGGAACCTTCGGCCTGGCAGCGCCTCATGAAGAAACTGACGGCGTTCCAGGCCGACTACCTGACGGCCCAGGTCAAGGCCGGGGTCCAGGCTCTCCAGGTGTTTGACAGCTGGGTGGGCGTCTTGGGCCGCGAGGAATACCGGCGCTACGTGGCCCCCTACAACCGCCAGCTCTTCGCCGCCCTCAAAAAGACGGGGGTGCCCGTCATCCATTTCACCACCCGGACCAGCGCCTACCTCGAGGACGTGGCCGCCGACGGCGCCGACCTCCTGGGCGTCGACGCCCAGCTCCCCCTGGCCGAGGTGCGGACCCGGCTCGGGTGGGACAAGCCCGTCCAGGGCAACCTGGAACCCCTGGCCCTCCTGGCCCCCTGGCGGGAGCTCAAGTACCGCATCGACGAGGTCCTCGATGGCAACGGCGGCAAGCCGGGGCACATCTTCAACGTGGGCCACGGCCTCGTCCCCCAGACCGATCCCGACGCCGTGGCCCGGCTGGTCGATTACGTCCACGAACGCACCGCCGGAGGCCCCCGATGAGCAAGCCCGTAGGAGTTCTGGTCATGGCCTACGGAGGCCCGGCGTCCCTCGACGAGATTCCCGGGTACCTGGCCGACATCCGGGCGGGCCGGGTGACGAGTAAGGCCATCCTCGACTAGATCACCGACAACTACCGGCAGATCGGCGGCCGGTCGCCCCTCCCCGAAAAGACGGCGGCCCAGATCGCGGCCCTGGCGGCCCGGTTCGACCCGGCCCAGGTGAGGTTCTACCCCTGCATGCGCCACTGGTCGCCCTTGGTCGAGGACGCCGTGGG
>JAHFSN010000099.1 GCA_023265735.1 Spirochaetaceae bacterium
AGTTTTGCGCCTTGCGCAAAACTCCAGGGTTCTGGCGCAGCCAGATACCCCCGCTACGACTGCGGTCCGGCGCTTAGCCGCAACACCGATCTGCGGCGCCCGAACGCCGTGGGCTTCGCTTCGCTCGCCGGTTGCCCGAAGAGGCTCGCACGGCCGCTATTGGGGCGGTGGCTTCGCTTCGCTCGCCTCGGTGCCGTGGGAGCTTCCATGGGCGTTGTTGAGGCGCGGGCTTCGCCTCGCTGGCCCGGTGACCGGCAGCCCCGCTCCCGACGGGCCACGTGTCTCTCTTCGATTCTCGATTGACAGAAGTGCCAACTGGGCTTATGGTGTGTTCGTTCACGCAGAGCGTTAACGTTAACAGGAGGCGTCTTTTGGCCCAAAAAGCAAGCGCGGCTTCTCCCAAAGCCGGAGAACACGTTGTTCTCGGGGCGGACTTTGGCACGGATTCGGTACGAGTCTTGGCCCTCGATCCCGCCAATGGGAAGACCCTTGGCCAGGGGGTTCGATACTATCCCCGATGGAAGAAGGGTCTCTACTGTGTTCCTCTGAAGCAACAGTTTCGCCAGCATCCCTTGGACTATCTGGAGTCGCTGGAGGGAGCCTTGAAGGAGGCTCTGGCGTCGGCTGGCGATGGAGCCGCGGCGAAGGTCAGATCTCTTTCGCTGGACACCACGGGGTCGACGCCCGTCTTCACGGGGACGGATGGCGTTCCTCTTTCGCTGAAACCCGAGTTTGCCGAAGATCCCGACGCGATGTTCATCCTTTGGAAGGACCATACCTCGATCGCCGAAGCCGAGGCCATCAACGCCCTGGGCGGCTCGTGGAAGGGGCCGAATTTCCTACAATTTGTGGGTGGCATCTACTCGTCCGAGTGGTTCTGGGCCAAGGCTCTCCACATCCTGAAGACGAACGCCAAGGTGGCCAAGGCCGGAGTGACTTTGGTGGAACATTGTGACTGGATTGGGGCCCATTTGACGGGCAACGAGGCGCCCTCGAAGGTGAAGCGCGGACGCTGTGCGGCGGGGCACAAGGGTCTTTGGCACGCGAGTTTTGGGGGCTACCCCGACAAGTCCTTCCTGAAGGCCCTGGATCCGCGGCTGGTTACCCTGGCGGAGAACCTGGGGACCCAGACCTACACGGCCGATGTGGCGGCGGGCACGATCACCGCCGAATGGGCAAAGAAGCTCGGGATTCCCTCCAATACCATCATTGGGACCGGAGCCTTTGATGTCCATATGGGGGCCTTGGGCGGGGGAATTGAACCCCATCATCTGGTCAAGGTCATGGGGACGAGCTGCTGCGACGTCGTCACGTCTCCTCTGCCCAAGGGGGGCAAGGCTGAAACGGTCGTGGCCGGCATCTGCGGCCAGGTGGACGGGTCCATCGTCCCAGGGTGGCTTGGCTACGAAGCCGGGCAGTCTGCCTACGGCGACGTCTACGCTTGGTTCAAAAACGTCCTAGCCTGGCCCCTGGTCAAGTTCCTGCCCGCCGACCAGGCCGAGGCCCTGGCCGACAAGATCATTCCGGCCCTGGAGGAAGAGGCGACCAAGGTCCCTCCTTCCGAAGACAACGTGCTCGCCATGGACTGGCTCAACGGCCGCCGGACCCCCGACGCCGACCAGAGTCTCTCGGGTGCCCTGATCGGCCTCAAGCTGGGGACCGACGCCCCTCGCATCTACCGGGCCCTCATTGAGGCCACGGCCTTCGGTAGCCGCGCCATCGTGGAGCGGTTCGAATCCCAGGGGGTGAAGATCGAGGGCATCATCGCCATCGGGGGCATCACCCGGAAGTCGAAGCTGGTCATGCAAATCCTCGCCGACGTCCTCAACCGGCCCATCCGGGTGGGCGCCAGCGACCAGGCCTGCGCCCTGGGCGCCGGGATGTTTGCCGCCACCGTGGCGGGCCTCTATCCCACCGTGGAAGCCGCCCAGGAGAAGATGTTCCCCGGGTTCGACTTGAAGTTTACTCCCGACAAGAAGACCGCGAAGGTCTACGACGGCATCTACAAGAAATACCAGTCCCTCGGGGCCTTCCTCGAGAAGAACAAGTAAGGAGATTCCTATGATTGCGCAAAAACCCGATTTCGAGTTCTGGTTCGTCACAGGCAGCCAGGACCTCTACGGCCCGGCGACCCTTGAGCAGGTCGCCAAGGACAGCCAGGCCATCGTGGAAGGCCTCAACAAGGCCAAGGCTCTGCCCTACAACCTCGTCTGGAAGCCCACGGTGCTCACCGCCGAAGGGATTTCGGCTACCCTGGAGGCAGCTACGGCCGAAAAGAAGTGCGCCGGCGTCATTACCTGGATGCACACCTTCAGCCCCGCGAAGATGTGGGTGCGTGGGCTCCTGGTTTTGAAGAAACCCCTTCTGCAATTCCACACCCAGTTCAACCGGGACATTCCGTGGTCGACCATCGACATGGATTTCATGAACCTCAACCAGAGTGCTCACGGCGACCGAGAATACGGCCATATCACGGCCCGGCTTGGGCTGAAGCGCTCCATCGTGGCCGGCCACTGGCAGGACAAGGACACCCAGAAGCGCCTGGGCGCCTGGGCCCGGGTGGCCGCAGCCGTGACTGAAGGCCGTTCGGCCCGGTTCGTCCGCTTTGGCGACAACATGCGCGAAGTGGCCGTCACCGACGGTGACAAGGTCGCCGCTCAGATTAAGCTTGGCTGGAGCGTGAACAGCTACGGTGTCGGCGAACTGGTCAAGCGCGTGAACGCCGTGCCGGCCAAGGCCGTGGACGACCTCATCGCCGAGTACAAGAAGACCTACGTCATCGGCAAGGACATCCTCGACAACCCCAAGCAGCTCGACCGTCTCAAGGTTCAGGCTCGGCTCGAGATCGCCATCGAGGCCTTCCTGGTCGAGGGCCGGTACCTGGGTTTCACCACGAGCTTTGAAGATCTGTACGGCCTGGACCAGCTTCCCGGTCTGGCCGCCCAGCGCCTCATGGCCAAGGGCTACGGCTTCGCCGGCGAAGGCGACTGGAAGACCGCTGCATTGGTCCGCGCCGTGAAGCTCATGGGTGACGGCCTCCCCGGGGCCACCAGCTTCATGGAGGACTACACCTACCACATGGAAGACGGCAAGAAGATGGTCCTGGGCAGCCATATGCTTGAGATCTGCCCCACCATCGCCGACGGTCCCGTGAAGGTTGAGATTCACCCCCTGGGCATCGGCGGCAAGGACGACCCGGCCCGGCTGGTGTTCAGCGCCGCCACCGGCGAAGCCACGAACGCGTCCTTGGTCGAGTTTGGTGACCGCTTCCGGCTCATCGTCAACGAAGTCAAGAGCGTGAAGATTCCCCAGGCTATGCCCAAGCTCCCCGTGGCCCAGGCCATGTGGGTTCCCTATCCCGACTTCACCACCGGTCTCGAGGGCTGGATCTGGGCGGGCGGCGCCCACCACACGGCGTACTCCACCGCCGTCGACGCCGACATGTTGCAGACCTACGCCGACCAGCTGGGTCTCGAGTTCGTGCGCATTGGCAAGGGAACCACGGTGGAGTCGATCCGCCAGAATCTGGCCGTCCAAGAACTGCTGGCATTCAAGGGGAACTTCCGTTGAGCTCGCCGTACCAGAACCTCAAGGAGGAGGCTTGGGAGTCGAACATCCAGATTCCCAAGCATGGACTGGCCCTGTTCACCTGGGGCAACGTTTCGTCGTTTGACCGGGCGAGGGGTGTCCTGGCGATCAAGCCCAGCGGTGTGCCCTACGACCAGCTGAAGGTCGACGACATCGTCGTCGTCGACCTCGACGGAAAGGTTGTCGAGGGCAAGCTTCGGCCCTCGTCGGATACCCCGACCCACCGGGTCCTCTACAGGGAGTTTCCCCACATCGGCGGAGTGGTGCATACCCACTCCACCTACGCCACGGCGTGGAGCCAGGCGCAGATTCCTCTGCCGGTCTGGGGAACGACCCACGCGGATCATACCCCCGAGGAGATTCCCTGCACGCCGCCGCTGTCCAAGGCTCAAGTGGAGCGGGACTACGAGCTGGAGACGGGGAACCTCATCGTCGACATCTTTCTGAAGGCCAAGCCAGCCCGGGATCCCGACATGACGTCCATGGTTCTGGTGGGGGGGCACGCGCCCTTCACCTGGGGAAAGGATGCTTCCAAGGCCTTGTATCACGCGGTGGTCTTGGAAGAAATCGCAAAAATGGCCATCATGACCAGGATCGCTGCGGGCAAGGGCTCGGTTCCCGGGCTGCCTGCTCACCTGATCGCCAAACATTATGAGCGAAAACACGGGCCAGGGGCCTACTACGGACAGAAATGATCCTCCGACCATGAAGGAAATCGCCCGCCGGGCGGGCGTTTCCATCGGGACCGTCGACCGCGTCCTGCACCACCGGGGGCGCGTCTCGGCGGACAACATTGCGAAGATCAACGCCATCGTCGAACAGATGGGCTACAAGCCCAACCTGTTTGCCAGCCGCCTGTCCGGCGGTGGCTTGGTCCGCTCCATCGGGGTGGTGATGCCCGAGGCCGCCCAGGATTTTGGCTACTGGCGGCTCATCCGCAACGGCATCGATCGAGCCGCCCGGGAGTTCGAACCCCTGCAGGTGGCCGTCCAGGTGGTGGGCTTCGACCGCAACTCCCCCGACGCCTGTGCCGAGGCTTTTCGGCGGATGGCCGAGGGGGGCTGCGAGGGAATCGCCGTGGCCCCCATCCACAGCCGTATCCTCAGGCCCCTCGTCGAGGCCTGGGATCCCTCGTTCCCCTTGGTCTTCTTCGACACGGACATGGCCTGCGACCGGCACCGCTGCTTTGTGGGACAGGATCCCTGGCAGGGCGGCTACCTGGCGGGGAAGCTCCTCGGGCTCACCCTGGAGACCGGCAGGCCCGTGGTCCTGGTCCGCTTCGACGAGGACGACGAGCATCTTCAGAAGCGTTCCGAAGGCTTTGAAGCCTACGCCCGCAGCGTGGGCCGTCAAGTGCTGATCCTGGCGCAAAAGCTGTCGGATCCCCTCGATCGCCGGAGGGCCGACACGGCGCTGTTCCTCGCCCGGCACCCCGCGGTGGGCGGCATGTTCGTGCCCAACGCCTCGGTGGGCGAGTACGCCTTGGCGGGTTTGGGGCGCCGGATGGTCGGCTACGATCTGATTCCGGGAAACCTCGCCGCCCTCCGGGAAGGCCGGCTGGACTTCCTCCTCTCCCAGCGGCCCGAGGTCATGGGGTACGAGGCCGTTCGGCGGCTCAGCCGGGCCCTCCTCTTTGGTGAGGCTCTCCCCGACAGGATCAGCCTGCCCCTCGATGTCATCCTCAAGGAAAACCTCGACGGGCATCTGGACCAAATCAACTCGTAGAGTGTTCTAGCTGGCGGGCTGGGGGGCCGAGGCGACATCGCACTCCCGGGCCCCGGTGATTTGAAGGAGCTGGACGTAGGACGTGGGCACCCCCGACGCGTCGGTTCCTGCCGCCGGGTAGACGGTCTCCCACTTCTTGAGGCTGGCATCGAGATAGATCGGCACGTTCTCGACGCCAAAGGGACAGACGCCGCCCACCCGAAAACCGGTGATCCGAAAGGTTTCGTCGGGGGTGGCCATGCTGGTCTCACTCCCCACCAACCGCTTCATTTTTCCCGAACTGACCTTGGCGTCCCCGGCCAGAAGCACGAGGTGGAAGGCCCCTGTCTTGTCACGGAAGAGGAGGGACTTGGCAATTTGGCCGACCTCGCAGCCGATTTGCTGGGCGGCGAGGACGGACGTGGGCGTCGACCCGGGCTCGAATTCGAGGGCCCGGAGGCTGTGCTTGTCCAGGAACGCCCGGACCTGCGGGGGAAGATGGGAACTCATACTCCCAGAATAGCGGTTCCCGGGAGTTGCGTCATCGACAGATTTCCCTTGCGCCGAGGTTTGACATGACTTACTTTTGAAGCACGGCGGCCCGCAACTTGAGGTTCCACTTTCCCATGCCGCAAAGGGGGACTTTATGACTGGTGCAGGCACCGCGGTGGTAGCCGGGGGTACCGGGGGCATCGGAGAGGGCATCGTCAAGACGTTGCTGGGCCAAGGGTGGACCGTTTTTGTCCCCGTCCTGGGGATGGAGAAGGGGGAGCGGCTGCTTTCGTACGTCGGGGACCAGGGAAACCGGCTCCGGGTGATGCCCGCCGACCTCTCGCTGCGCGAGGAAGTGGCGGGGTTCCGGAAGCTGGTGATGCAAGCCACACCGAAGCTCGACCTGGTGGTCGTTTCGGTGGGCAGCTCCTACTACGGGCACAGTCTTCACAAGATCGACGAGGCCGAATGGGCCAGGCTGCTCGAGGAGAACCTCGCCACCCACTTCCACCTCCAGCACGAATTTCTGGGGTACTTCCACGATGTGAACCAGGGGGCGTACGTGACCCTGGCTGGTCCCGAAGCCGACTTTGTCCACCCGGAGACGGGCCTCATGTCGGTGTTTGCCGCCGCCCAAAAGATGATGGCCCGGGTCGAGGCCCTGGAAGCCGCCGGGTCGGGAGTCCGGGTCTACTCGATCACCTCGAAGACGCCCATCGCGACCCGGGCCCGGGGCGAGCAGAGCTCCCCCAGCTGGATCACTCCCTTCGACCTCGGGGACTACATCCTGGCTCTGGTCCGGGACCAGGTAGCCGGCTGTCGGGACTCCCTCCACGTGCTGGACACTCGGGAACAACTGCGCCGTCTGCTGGGGGCCGCCCGGTGAAAGCGCCCGCGGGAGCGGAGGGAGCCTTCGTTGACATTCATGGACATTAGGATATAATTGTCCACAGGCGATGTTCAGATTCCTGAATGTCAATCGGCGGGGAAAGAATGCAACTCTCGGTCAAAGAAGCGGCGTCCATCCTCAGTGTCTCTGAGAAGACAATCTACCGCTGGATCAAACAGCAAATTATTCCTGCGTATCAAATTAACGAGCAGTTCCGTTTCAACCGCAGCGAGCTTCTGGAGTGGGCCACCTCCCGCCGGATCAAGGTGCATCCGGACATCTTCAAGGAGACCGAGAGCTCGGCCACGCCCCTGCCAACCCTGACCGAGGCCCTCAAGGCCGGAGGCATCTTCTACCGAGTGGGCGGCAACGATTCGGCGTCGGTCTTGAGGTCGGTGGTCGATGTCCTCAAGCTGCAGGACGAGGTGGACAGGGAGTTTCTCTTCGAGG
>JAHFSN010000100.1 GCA_023265735.1 Spirochaetaceae bacterium
GGAGGTCGGCCACCTGGTGAGGGGTGCCCGCCACCAGGTCACCCGGCACCGAGTTGTTGATGTCCAGGAGGGTGGCCGGCTGGAGGGTCGCCAGCTGGACCATGTACTCGGATAGGGCGCCGAAGAGGTCGACCTCGCAGGCCACGGGAATGCCCCGGCCCGCGAGCCGGGAGTTCACGTAACAGGGAACGAACCCGAACTCGTGCTCAAAGGCAGGCCAGCACTTGTCGGCGAAGACCACGTAGTCGCTGGCACCCTTGTTGTCTTCCAGGAACTGGAGGAGGGCTACCTCGAACTGGGCCAGCTTGGGGAGAAGGTCGGGGTAGGTGTTCCCGGACCCCAGCTCCTTCTTCATGTCGGCGGCCACCGCGGCGATCTTCTCGGTCTGGCTGGCGGCCTTCTTGAAGTGATGGAACAGGTCGAGCTCTGAGTTCTCCATGATCTCAACGCCCAGGTCGAAGAAGGGCTTTATGGGCGCGTTGCAGGCCAGGAAGTCCTGGGGCCGGGGGCCGAACCCGATGACCTTCAGCTTCTTCATGCCCACCAGCACCCGGGCGATGGCCTCAAAGTCGACGACGGCCTGGGCCAAGTCGGCGGGGAGCCCGCAGGGGTACTGGGGGATGTGGGTCTTCACGCCCCGGAGCCCACAGGCCTGGGAGGCGTTCATTAGTCCACAGAGGGCGTCGCCCCGGTCGTTGGCCAGGCTGGCCTTGGACTCCTCGGCGGCGGCCAGGAGCATCACCGGCCCGCCGAACTTCTCGGCCAGCAGGGCGATGGGATTCTCCGGGCCAAAGTTCCCCAGGTAGATGACCAGGGCATTGCACCCGGCGGCCTGGAGTTCCTTCAGGGCGGCCAGGACGTGGACTTCATTTTCGACGATGGTGGGGGCCACGAAGAACGTGGGGATCCGGGGCGTCACCGCCGCCGCCAGGGCGTCGCGCCGCTTCTTAGTGAGCGCCAGGGGGAAGCAGTCGCGCGAGACGCCGACGACGCCCATTTTGACGGTGGGGGTGTTGATCAGGGGGGCCATAATTTCTCCTTCTTGGGAATCCCCTTCATGGTAATGGGGATTCACAAGGTCGGAGCGGACGACTTTTGCTCGAGAACAACCTGTGATGCCGGAAATTGCTCTCTGGGGAGAGTCGAGGTCCTAGGTCAGCGTCTTTGCCAGCCTGTCCAGCACCGCCTGCTCGGCCTTCGAGATGCCGCCAAAGCCCAACACCGCCCCTGCCGCCTTGGCAACTTTGCCCGCGTGGTCGAGGATGCTTTCGGACAACGCCTTCCTCTCATGGGAACCCAGTTGTTCCATGACGTGCTGGGCGTAGTGTTCCCACGTGGCAAACAGCGCCGGTGGGGGAGCCTGGGTCAGCCACTCCTCGACGATGTCCCGGTCCACGGTCTGGAAGAACATCCCCGCCTCCAGGCTTTCCAGGATGGCTTCCCGTTCCGGGGGGCTCACCGACCCATCGGCCCAGGCCACCTCGATGAGCGGTAGGATGGACAGCGCCGTCACCGACGCCGGCGTCACCTTCAGTTCGGCCAGCCGTCCCAGCAGCTTCGGGTCGGTGATCCCCGAGACCTCCGAAAGCAGTCCCGTCGTTTGTTCCAGAGCCTTCATTTCCCGAAGGCTCTCCATCAGTCGTTCGTTCTCTTTACGAAAGAACTCTTCTTCCAGGGGTCGCCCTGCGTCGGATAGGTTGAATGCCATGGCCGAAAGGTAAGCAATCTCCTTCCCACAAGCAACCACCCCCCGCAGTCCCCAGCGCAGCGAAGGGCCCACCGTCACCAGCCCGTCGACCCACTTTGTCCCGGCGGCGAGCGAAGAAGATCGTCGTTCTGGCTAAGCCGAGGAAGCGCACGGAGCACAGGCGTACTGTATGTACGCCGAGCACCGCACGCGCCCGAGGCGACGCCAGAACGGCGAGGTTCGAGCCTAGTTGAGATCCAAGGTCATGACCTTGTTCCAGGCGGCCACAAAATCCTTCACAAACTTGCTCTGGGCGTCGGAACTGGCATACACCTCGGCCAGGGCCCTCAATTGGGAGTGGGACCCGAAGACGAGGTCCACCCGAGTCGCGGTCCACCGGGGAGCCTCTGTTTTCCGGTCCCGGCCTTCGAACAGGTCGTGGGCGTCTGACGTGGAGAACCACTCGGTGCCCATGTCGAGGAGGTTCACCAGGAAGTCGTTGGTGAGCCGGCCGGGAGTCTTGGTGAGAACGCCGTGGGCGCTGTGCCCGAAGTTGGTCCCCAGAACCCTGAGCCCGGCCACCAGCACGGTTAGCTCGGGGGCCGTGAGGGTGAGCAGCTGGGCCTTGTCCACCAGCAGGGCCTCGGCCGGGATGGACGAGGGACCCTTCTGGTAGTTACGGAAGCCGTCGGAAAAGGGTTCGAGGAAGGCGAACGACGCCACGTCGGTCTGGTCCTGCCTAGCGTCCATCCGGCCGGGCCGGAACGGCACCGTCACCGTCAGGCCCCCGTCCCATGCGGCCTTCTCCACGCCTACGGCCCCCGCCAACACAATGAGGTCGGCCAGGGAGATCTTCTTGCCGCCCGAGGCCGTGCGGGCAAAGTCAGCCCGAATCTTCTCGAGGGTTCCCAGGACGACGGCCAGTTCCTGGGGCTGGTTCACCTCCCAGTCCTTTTGGGGAGCCAGGCGGATCCGGGCCCCGTTGGCGCCTCCGCGCTTGTCCGAGCCCCGGAAGGTCGACGCCGAGGCCCAGGCCGTGGTGACCAACTGGGCCACCGACAGACCCGAGGCGGCGATGGTCTGCTTGAGGGCAGCCACGTCTTTTTCGTCGACCAAGGCGTGATCGACCGCGGGAATGGGGTCCTGCCAGACCAGCTCCTCCCGGGGAACCTCGGGGCCGAGGTACCGGGCCCGGGGGCCCATATCGCGGTGGGTGAGCTTGAACCACGCCTTGGCGAAGGCCGACACCAGCTCTTCGGGGTGTTCGTAGAACCGGCGGGAGATCTTCTCGTAGATGGGGTCAAACCTCAGGGCCAGGTCGCTGGTGAGCATGGCCGGGGCGTGGCGCTTCGACGGATCGTGGGCGTCGGGCACGGTGTTCGCCCCGGCGCCGTCCTTGGGGGTCCACTGGGAAGCGCCTGCAGGACTCTTGGTCAGCTGCCACTCGTATTCAAACAGATTGGACAGGAAGCCGTGGCCCCACTTTGTCGGCGTGCTCGTCCAGGTGACTTCCAGGCCGCTGCCGATGGCGTCGCCGCCCTTGCCGCTCTTGTACGTGCTCTTCCATCCCAGTCCCTGCTGTTCCAGACCAGCCGCCTCGGGCTCGGGGCCCACGTGGGTGGCCGGGCCCGCGCCGTGGGTCTTGCCGAAGGAGTGGCCGCCCACGATGAGGGCCACGGTCTCCTCGTCGTTCATGGCCATGCGCGCGAAGGTTTCGCGGATGTCCCGGGCAGAGGCCAGGGGATCGGGCCGGCCGTTGGGCCCCTCGGGGTTCACGTAGATGAGCCCCATCTGTACTGCGGCCAGGGGCTTTTCCAGGTTCCGGTCGCCGCTGTGGCGCTGGTCGTCCAGCCACTTGGCCTCCGAACCCCAGTACACGTCCTCCTCGGGTTCCCACACGTCGGCCCGCCCCCCGGCGAAACCGTAGGTCGGGAAGCCCATGGATTCCAGCGCCACGTTGCCGGCCAGGATCATCAGGTCGGCCCACGAGATCTTCTGGCCGTACTTCTGCTTCAGGGGCCACAGCAGCCGCCGGGCCTTGTCGAGGTTCACGTTGTCGGGCCAGCTGTTCAGGGGGGCGAACCGCTGCTGACCAGCCCCGGCGCCGCCCCGGCCGTCGCCCGTGCGGTAGGTGCCGGCGCTGTGCCAGGCCATGCGGATGAAGAGGGGGCCGTAGTGGCCAAAGTCGGCGGGCCACCAGTCCTGCGACGTTGTCATCAAGGCGGCAAGGTCCCTTTTGAGGGCGGGCAGATCGAGGGTTTGGAATTCTTGGGCGTAGTCGAAGGTGGTCCCCAGGGGGTTGGACAGCGACGACTGCTGGTGGAGCAGCTTCAAGTTCACTTGCTGGGGCCACCAGGCTTTGGTGGACGGCACTCCGGATAGCGCCTGTTTGTTTCCTCCGGACGAATGGGCGTGATCAGACATGGTTATTTCTCCCCTAGGCGCAAACTAGTCCCGTTTCTCCTATAAGTCCAATCGATTGTTTCTTGATCCCCATAGACGGCATCAATAGATTGAACCTCGAGGAGGTGCCCAGTGACCTTTCAGCAGCTGCAATACGTCATTGCCCTCGATGAGACCGGCAGCTTTACGGCGGCGGCCCAGGCCTGCGCGGTGACCCAGCCCACCCTGAGCGCCCAAGTGCGCAAACTCGAACAGGAGTGGGGCACGCCGCTCTTCGACCGGTCCCGGCAGCCGGTGCGGCCCACGGTCTTGGGTCAGCGGGTCGTCACCGAGGCCCGGGCGGCCCTCGACCGCCTGAGGGCCCTGGCCGAGGGCGTGAGGCTGGAGCGCACCGACCTGGGCGGCACCCTCGACGTGGCCGTCTTGCCGACCCTGGCGCCGTATCTCCTGCCCCGGGTACTCCCGGGAGTGAGGGAGCGGCTCCCCCGGGTCACCCTGCGGGTCACCGAGGCCCAGACCGCCGAGATCGCCGACCAGGTGGCCCGGGGTCGGTGGGACGTGGGCCTCGTGTCGACTCCCACGGGCCGGGAGGGCTTCGACGAGAGGCCCCTGTTCCGGGAGCGGTTCACCGCCTACCTGGGGCCCGATAGCCCCCACCTGGCCGCCGGGGCGGTGACTGTGGGCGATCTGAAGGAGGCGGGCCTCCTGGTTCTGCGGGAGGGACACTGCTTCCGCGACCAGGTGCTCTCGTTCTGCGGGGGGACGAACCCGGGCCCCGTTCGGTTCGAGGGAGGATCCCTCGACACCTTGATGCGTCTGGTCGACGCCGGCTTCGGGGCCACCCTCCTCCCCGAAGGCCTGGTCCTCGACCTCGACGAGGTGAGGGCGGCCCAGGTGCGCCCCCTCGAGGGGGCCGATCCCCACCGCATCGTGGGCCTGCTCACGGCCCTGGATACGCCGAAGGCCGCCCTGGTGGCGGCCTTCGAACAGGCCGTGCGGGAATCGCTCCCGTCACGGTGGAGACAGCTCTCGTAGCCCCGGGGGTCAGAGCACCTGGACGGCCTCGTCGAAGTCGAGCCGGGGGAGCCGGGGATGGAGCTGGGTCCGGTCGCCGTAGCCCAGGGCGCACACGAAGTTCGCCTTCCACGTGGTGCCTTCGAAGAACTCCCGGTTGATGGCGTCGAGGTCGCCCAGCATGGGGCCGCAATCCAGGCCCAGGGCCCGGGCCGCCATGATGAGGTAGGCCCCTTGAAGGGTGCCGCTCTGGGCGGCGGCCTGGGCGGCGACCTCGGGTTTCGAGAACCAGGGCTTCAGGTCGCGGAAGGGCATGAGTTTGTCGAGCTTGTGGAAAAACTCAAGGTCGTAGGCGACCACGGCGACCACGGGGGCTGTCCGGGTCTTCTCCTGGTTGCCCTCGGGAAGGATCTTGGCCAGCCTCTCCCTGGCCTCGGCGCCGGTGAGAAACACGAACCGGGCCGGCGACGTGTTGGCGCTGGTGGGGCCGAACTTCACGAGGTCGTAGAGTTCCTCGATCAGTTCGGGAGCCACGGGGCGGTCCTGCCACTTGGAAAAGCTCCGGGCCTCCCGGAAGAGCTGGTCGAGGACGGCGTGGTCCAGGCGTTGGGATGGGGATGCGGTGACGTTCATATGGCCTCCTAGGAATCGAATCTTCCTCGAAGGTGCTCCTTCCTCGCCGGTTGGAGAATGATAGAGTATCTTGATTTTATGAGTGATCGTTCAGAAGTCCTCGACCCGCCCGATGTGTTCTCCGACCTCCTCGACAGATGGAAGTTCCACGGCGACCCGGGGTTCCACGGGGAATTCACGGCCCCCTGGGGACTCTCGTTCGACCGCGGGGAGGGGCTGGCTCCTTTCTACGTCGTGGCGTCGGGGTCGGCCTCCCTCCAGCTTGCCGAGCCGGGGGCCGAGGCCTGGAAGCTGGGCGTCGGCGACCTGGTGCTCCTCCCCCGGGGCGACGCCCACGTGCTGAAGGACTCCCCGGGATCCCGGGCCGTCCCCGGATCGGGGTTTCCCCCGCCCTCTCCCCATGGGACCATGCGAACCCTCCGGTGGGGTGGCGGGGGCGACGCGGCCCGGGTGATTGGTGGGGTGTTTCGGTTTGGCAGCCGGTTCGCCCTTCCTATCTTGGGGGCCATGGACAGGGTGCTGGTGATCCGGGCCGACGATCACTCCCGGTTCGAAGGCATCGACGCCGTTCTGGGACTCTTCTGCCGGGAAGGCAGTCTGGGCCAGCAGGGGAACCGGGCCGCCATCGCCGGCCTTCTGAAGGTTCTCTTCATCCAGATCATGCGGACCATCTTGGCGGCCCACCGGCCCCAAACCCGGGTCTGCGCCCGAAATCCCCTGGTCCTCCTCATGGAACCGTCCCTCCGGGCCGCCGCCGAGGCCATCCACTTTGAGCCCCAGAAACCCTGGACCCTCGACACCCTGGCGTCGCTGGTCGGCATGTCCCGGACCACTTTTGCCGTCCGGTTCCAGGACTTGGCCGGGACCTCTCCTCTCGCCTACCTGACTCAGGTGCGGATGCTTCACGCCACCGATGCCCTGGAGACCACGGACGACACCCTGGAGGCCATCGCCCGGCGGGTGGGCTACGGTTCTGAGGCGGCCTTTGCCACCGCCTTCAAGCGCGAGTTGGGTGTGGCCCCCGGCGCCTGGCGGAAGGGAGAGCGGGCGCTGGTTCAAACGGTGATGGTGTGAAGGGTGTTCGGCTCAGCTTTCGTCGGTGAGGGACGTCAGGGCCCGGACCAGGTCGGTTCCCACGAAGGGCTTCGGAATCATGACCGAATCGAGGAGGAGATTCTTGTCGGCGAAGGACTGGGCCGGAAACCCCGAGGTGAATACGACTTTGATGGAGGGCAAGACGTCTCGTACCGCCGTGGCCAGCTGCTGGCCGTTCATGCCCCCGGGCATCAGCACGTCGGTGACCAGAAGGGTGAAGGTTTGCCCTCCCTGGACGAGGGAGTGGGCCGAGGGTCCATCGGGGGCGGAGAC
>JAHFSN010000101.1:0-1608 GCA_023265735.1 Spirochaetaceae bacterium
CCGACGCTTGGAAGTCCCACGATGCCACAGTTCAAACCCATGGGCCGAGGGTAGCCGAAACCAGGGGAGAGGTCAATTCCGGCGGGTTTGTTGCAAGATCAATAATTGACTATGCAATAAAATGGCGGTAGTTTCTTCTCCAGGCGAGATCACCGCCGCAAAGTCATTTCAGGAGGACCAATATGCTCAAGATTGCCATCATCGCAGGGAGTACCCGCCCCGGCCGGAAGGCCGACACCGTGGCCAAATGGGTGCTCGAACACGCCCAGAAGCGGGGAGACGCCACGTACGAAATCGTCGACGTCCAGGATTTCCACCTCCCCCTCCTCGACGAAGCCATGCCGCCCTCCATGGGTCAGTACGCCAACGCCCACACCAAGAAATGGGCCCAGACCATCGCCCAGTACGACGGCTTCGTGTTCGTGACGCCCGAGTACAACCACAGCATTCCGGGAGCCCTGAAGAACGCCATCGACTTCATCTACAAAGAATGGAACAACAAGGCCGCGGGCATCGTCGGCTACGGCGGCCAGGGAGCAGCCCGGGCCATCGAACACCTGAGGGGTATCCTCGGAGAGCTTCAAATCGCCGACGTCCGCCAAGCCGTCCACCTGTCCATGATCACCGACTTTGAGAACTGGTCGGTCTTCAAGCCCACTCCCGCCCTGGAAACGCCCCTGAAGACCCTGCTGGACCAGCTCGTCCTCTGGGCCGGCGCCCTGCAGAAAGTCAGGGCCTAAGAGCCTAGCGATCGGCCCGAAGGGGGACTAGACTTGAGGGATGCCCCCTTCCGCGCCCGACGCCCCATTTCGCCTCCTGGTCGACCACCTTCCCGCGGGGATCGTGGTCGGCGCCGAGGGCAAATTCGTGTACCTCAACCCCGAGGCCCTGCGCATCTTTGGGAGTTCGGATCCCCAGCAGCTCATCGGTACGCCGATTCTTGATCGCGTTCCTCCTCGCTGGAGGGCCCACGTGGAGGAACGCGTCGAGCGGTTGAGGACGGCGGGCTCGCCCGTGGAGACCGCCCGGGAGGAACTGGCCCGGGTCGATGGGACGACCGTGGCGGTGGAAGTTTCCGCGATCCGCTACCCCGTAGAAGGCCGCCCAGGGGCCATTCTGTATATCCGCGACCTCACAGCGGAGAATCAGGCGGCCCAAGAACTCGCCGCCAAGAATGAGCTCCTGACCCTGACGGGGCGAATGGCCCAGGTGGGGGGGTGGGAGTTCGACGTTGCCACCGGCGAAGGGAGCTGGACCGACGCCGTGGTGGCGATTCACGACCTGCCCTCCGGAACTCCCATCAATGTGGAAACAGGCCTGGACTACTACTCCCCCGAAGCCAGACCCCTCATTGCTGCGGCCGTCGAAAACCTCGTCCGCGACGGCGTCCCCTACGATTTGACCCTGCCCCTCGTCTCGGCCATGCACAAACGCAAATGGGTGAGAACCCAGGGCTTTCCCGTCTGGGACGGCCGTTCCGTGGTCGCCGCCCGGGGTACCATGCAAGACGTCACCGAGCTCTACCTGGAGCAGCGGGCCCTGGAAGAGGAAAAGGAGAGTCTCTCCATCACCCTCAGAAGCATCGGAGATGCCGTGATCACTACGGAC
>JAHFSN010000101.1:1618-7063 GCA_023265735.1 Spirochaetaceae bacterium
CCTCATGAGCCGCTCGGCCGAAGAGTTGACGGGGTGGCCGCTCTCGGAAGCCCAGGGACATCCCCTGACGGAGGTCCTTCCTCTGATCCATGAATGGACGAGGGAACCCGTTGAGAATCCGGTGACCCGCGTCCTGAGGGAGGGCCAGACCGTCGAGCTGGCGAACCACACCGTCTTGGCGGCCCGGCACGGCAAGGAGTTGGTCATCGCCGACAGCGCCGCCCCCATCCGCGACCGCGAAGGAGTCGTCCGAGGCGTCGTGCTGGTCTTTCGGGACATGACGGAGAAGAACCGGCTCAACGAGGCCCTCCAGCGGGCTCAGAACCTGGAGTCCATCGGGCTCTTGGCGGCCGGCATTGCCCACGACTTCAACAACCTTTTGGCCGGCCTCTTCGGTCAGGTTCAGCTCGCCGTTGAAAAACTTAAGGACGACCGGTCCGACGATGCGCGCCTCAACCTGGAACGTGCCCTGGGCGTGTTCGACAGGGCCAAGGATCTCACCACCCAGCTTTTGACCTTCTCCAAGGGAGGCCAGCCCGTCCGGACGTCCTTTGACCTGGGGACCCTCGTCCGCAAGACGGCGCTGTTCGCCCTCAGCGGTTCCAACATCGAGGTCAGCTTTCAAATTCCTCCGGAACCCCTGCTCTGCGTGGGCGACGAGAACCAGCTGGCCCAGGCCCTCGATAACATCATCATCAATGCCCGCCAAGCCATGAAGGACGGCGGATCCCTCAGAATCACCGCCGAGTCCCGGATAGGTGCCGCGGGCCGGGAAACGGTGGTGGCCGTCCAGGACAACGGTCCGGGAATCAGCCCCGAAGTTCTCGACAGGATCTTCGATCCGTTCTTCTCGACCAAGGCCACGGGCCATGGATTGGGGTTGGCCACGGTGCAGTCCATCGTGCAGCACCACGAAGGCCGGGTCGAGGTTCAGTCGTCACCCGGGAAGGGCTCGACGTTCTGCCTCATCCTTCCTACGACGTAGGACCCTCGTCACGGAATCCAGGGAGGATGCCGGCCAGGACTTCCCGGGTGACGGCGTAGAGCGGCGGAATTCCCTGGGCCGGGTGCAGGCGCGACGAGAGCTGCTCGCCGGTGGCCAGGGGAAGGTCGGAGACGTAGTAGAAGTATCTCTGGACCACGCCGGGATCGAGGACGCCCAGCTGAATCGACTCCCGGATCTTCCGGGAAAAGTAGACTCCCTCCATCTCCAGCCCCACGCACTTCCAGATCTGCCGGTAGAACGAAAGCAGCGACCGGTTCTGCAAGAGGGTGCCGGGGACGGTCAGCAGGGGGCCCGTGTGGACGTCGAGTCCGGCAAAGTGGGCCCCGGACCCCGGCGGAGGAGCCGGAAGGGGATGGAGCGAATCGTCGGACTGCAACACAAAGGCCGTCGGCACCAGGATGTCTCCCCGGTGCCCCACCAGGCCACCCGCCTTCCCCAAGATGTTGACGCTGCGGATGTGCCGGCTGAACAGCGTGATGAGGTTGTAGATGATCTCCTCGGCCTGCTCGCCGAAGGCATAGTCAATGTTGATAAGGAACTTCCGGGGCCCTGACTGTCCCCCTAAAACCGAGGGGTCGATCAGCTGGACCGCGATCCCCGTGGTGGCCTGGTCATCGATGCGCAGGATGCCCCAGGCCCGTTCGTCGTCGACTCGGGGTGCCTGTTCGGGATGCTCCTTCAGGAAGGCGGGGAGGAGCCCGTACACCAGGTCCCTCGGGTGGCGCCAGCCGTGCTGCAGGTACGGGTGGTTGGTCCGGCGGGCCCATTCGATCACCTGGGCCTCGACCCGCCCCGCATACGGGGACAGGCAATTGGTCACCGAATGGGTGTTGCTCGACACGATGTGGACTTCCCAATCGGGCGGAAAGGCCCACGGGTCCAGGCCTGTCAGTTCTTTGACGGCGAGACTGACCTGGTTGGCCCACTTCTCGGACCGGCGGCTGTTGTAGTTGTTGAGCTGCCTTTCGACATTGACGGCCCAATCCTCGTGGTGGATGACCAGCTCGAAGAGCCTGGGGAGCACCTGGTCTCCCCAGAGGGCCGTCAGGCCCTGGGTCTCCTCTTCGTCGAAGGGCAGATCGAGGGCGTCGAGGGAGACGTCCTCGGGGTCGGCGCAACAGGCGGCCAGCTTCACCAGCAGGGCCGGGTCGTGGAGGCGCCGCCGGATCTTCTGGGCCTCCACCGAAAACAGGCTGAGGTTGGTTAAGAAGTCGAGGATGTCGGTGAGTCCGTTGCGCAGCAGCACCATGTTCTTCCCGGGAACCATCTGCCAGATACTGCGCCGTCGGGCCGCGCAGGGAACCTCCGTGAAAATCCGGCTCGGGTTGGTGTAGAGGGCCGGGATGTCGTCGGTGAAGAACCACGAAAGGGTCGACGTGAGGTTGTCGGGTAGCCGGCGGACGGCGTAGGTCAGGGCCTGGAGATCGAGGGCGTCGGGGTCGGCAAGCCGGGGATGGAGGGCCGGCTCCAGGGTCCTGTAGAGTTCCAAGAGGCGCCGCATGGGGAAGGTGCCCTCGGCCAGGGACCTGGCCACTTCGGCCACGAAGCGCTCCAGAGGCAGAAAGATCCCGTGCTTGTCCCGGAGGATGGTCCCAAAGGCCAGGGCGAAGACGGGGTAGGCGCCAATGAGCTCCAGGAGCCGGGAGCCCTTCAGCACCCAGCACCGCACCTTCGTCACCGCCCGGGCTCCGGCGGTTCGTGTTTGGCCCAGCAGGGCCGCCCGTTCGCCGAAATAGTGGCCGGGCCTCACCACGTTGGAGGGTTTGACGAAGGGAGAATCGTCGTAGACCAGCTCCACCTGCCCTTCCTCCAGCAGGTAGATGCCGTCGGAGACCTCGCCGACCACGAACAGGTTCTCGAGGGGAACCGCGTCGATCTGGACCAGTTCCGCCACAAGCCCGTCCTTTTCAGGGGCAGGTAAGAACCGGAACGGGACAACCAGGTCAAGCAAACGGCGAGGATCGGGGCTCATAGGAGCATCTTAACTCGAAAAGTCCTTCCCGAGACTAGCCGAGAACCACGTCTCCACCTCGGCCACGGATTGGCTGGCGGGAACCCCCACGCCCAGGGTCTCCCAGCAGCGCACGAGCTGGGTCCACGCGGCCTCGGCGAGCGTCGGCTGGTCCGCCAAGGTCCTGGCCTCCCAGAGTTCCAAGAACCGCCCCCAACGGCACAGGGCCTCGGCCTCGGGAAACAGCGCCTCCTCCAGGATGCCCCAGAAGGCGTAGAGAGCGTCGTGGACCTCGCGGACCACGAGGTAGTCGCCGGGCTTGAGGGTCTCGGTCTTGGTCATGGCCATCCGCAGATACGAGAACACATCGTTGTCGAGGAGGTCCCGCAGGAGAAATCCATTCTCGTAGGCCCGGGTGAGGTTGAACGGAAGGGAGGTGGGCGACGTCGGGTCGAGAAGATCCGGGGCCCCCGGGGCGGCGCCCAGTCCTCTCTGGACGTACCGACCCAGCCAGTACAGCCGGTCGGCCTTCGCAGGAGACAGGGCCGGGCTCATTGCAGCACCCAGGTGTCCTTGAATCCTCCGCCTTGGGACGAGTTGACCACCATGGACCCAGCCTCCATGGCGTAACGGGTCAGGCCGCACTTCCAGACCTTTACCGACTCCCCAGCCAGGACGTAGGCCCGGAAGTCACACTTGCGGGGCACGATCTTGCCGTCCTGGAACACGTCGAGGTCCCTGAAGTCGACGACCTCCTGGGCAATCCAGCGCCGGGGCTCCTTCACGATGAGGTTGCGCAGGTTCTCCTTCTGGTCCCGGGTGAGCTTCGACCCAAACATCACGCCGTACCCCCCCGCTTCGGCCACGTCCTTGATGACCAGCTTGCCCAGGTTCTCCAGAACGTAGGCGCGGTCCTTGGGGTAATGCGGCAGGTAGGTGGGCGCGTTCTCCAGGAGGGGTTCCTCGCCCAGGTAGTACTTCACCAGGGCGGGGACGAAGTAGTACAGCCCCTTGTCGTCGGCCACCCCGTTGCCCAGGGCGTTGAGGACCGCCACGTTACCCTGGCGGTAGGCGTCGAACAGTCCAGGCACCCCGATGAGGCTTTCGGCGTCGAAGACCTGGGGATCGAGGAACTCGTCGGACAGCCGGCGGTAGAGGGCGCCCACCCTCAGGAGGCCCCCCAGGCCCTTGTAGTACACCTTGGAGTCACGGCAGACCAGCTCGTCCCCGAACACCAGGGGAATGCCCATCCGCTCGGCCAGGTAGGCGTGCTCGAAGAACGCCGAGTTGTACCGGCCAGGGGAGAGAAGGACGTTGATGCCCCCCGTGTTCACGTGGTTCAGGGTTTCCAGGAGGAGAGCCGGGTAGTCCTGGTTGTCGGCCACCTTATCCCGGGGGAAGGTGGGCGGGCACACCGATTGGAAAGCCTGGCGGCCGATAAGGGGGTACGAGGCCCCCGACGGCACCCGCAGGTTGTCCTCCAGCACCAGCCACTTGCCCGACGACGCCTGGACGAGGTCGATGCCGGAGATATGCGAGTAGATGCCTTTGGCGGGTTTGACGCCTTCGCAGGCCGCCAGGTATCCCGACGAGGCATGGATAAACTCCGGAGGAACGATGCCGTCCTTCACCACCTTTTTGGGGCCGTAGAGGTCCGCGAGGAAGAGGTTGAGCGCCGTGACCCTCTGGGCCAAGCCGTCCTCGAGGCGCCGGAACTCATCGGCCTCGAAGACCCGGGGAATGACGCCAAACGGGAAGATCCGGTCTTGGTACCTGGCGTTCTTGTAGAGCCCGAACGTGATGGCAAAACGGTCGAAATACAGTCCAATCTGCGACAGCTGCTGGGGAGTCACCGCGAGGGGGAGACTGCCTGCCTTGAAGCGGCGGGGCGGAGCGGACAGGGTGTCGGTGGGCATACGAACCTCCTCTCCTTTCCATACAAGAACCATGCCAAGTCAGGATTCACGATTCAAGTCTCTACTAAGAAGAGGTTTAGTATCAACCACCTCGGGGAGTCAGGACTACCAGGATCCTGACAATCCGGTATTGCATCTACAATAATGTAATCTGAAGGGACTCTTCCCAGATCTTTCGATACACACTGATCATGCCCAGATCCCTAGCCTCGTGGACCGTGGCCCATCGCCCCACCCAGCCCTCGGGCAACGGGGGGTCGCCGGGGCCTTCCCAGGGTGCCCTGAAGGGAGTGAGGCGGTCGCGGTAGCGAGTGTAGGAGTGGACCCGGGACCCCAGCTGGACCCGGCTGGCGGGAAGGGCGTCCGCTTCGACGGGCGGAGCCAGCCACAGGTGGGAGAAGCGCCCCGTCGTGGGCCGGGCCAGCCACCATTGGGAGCGCTCGCCGCGGTACCAAAAGACCACCGTCGTCGCCTTTTCCTCGACCAGCCTGGCCTGGACCGCCGGAATTCTGTCGGTGAGGCCCTGGGCCCGGGCCTGGCAGCCTTCGGCCAGGGGACAGACCCCACAGAGG
>JAHFSN010000102.1 GCA_023265735.1 Spirochaetaceae bacterium
GGGGCGAATCAGGGGGAAGCCAGGCTGCTCCCCGAACAGCTGCAGGTTCCCGGAATCCCGTTTCGCCTCAACTGCCTGACGGCCGCCGCCATGGCTGTCCTCTACGGCCTGGATGCGGCCCTCATTCCGTCGCGGCTTGAGGCGTTTCGCGGGGTTGAACATAGACTGGAAAAGTTTGCGGTCAGCCGGGGCGTCGCCTTCTACAACGACACCACCGCGACCATTCCCGAAGCTGCTGCGGCGTCCCTGGCCAGCTTTCCCGGCCGGGTCCACTGGATCGCCGGCGGTACCGACAAGAACCTTGACCTCACGGCCTTCGAGACCCTCGCCCGGTCCCCGGAATCCATCATCCTTCTGAAGGGAAGCGCCACCGACCGCATGCTGGCGGTGTTCCGGTCCAAGGGCTGGACGTGGGACGGACCCTACGGCACCCTCGAGGAGGCCGTGGACCGCGCCTGGACCCGGGCCCGGGCGGGGGACGTGGTCCTCTTTTCCCCCGGGGCCACCTCCTTTGAAATGTTCAAGAACGAATTCCACCGGGGGCAGGCCTTCAAGGACCTGATCCTGGGCCGGTCCCCAGGGGCCGTATGATTGCCCCCGAGATCCTTCCCGTGCCCCTTCACACGCCCCCGGGGCCCTGGAAGATCCTGGTGGTCGACGACGACGACGAGGTCCGAATTCTTACCCGGATGACGCTCCAGGGCTTTTCGTTCCGGGGAAGGGCGGTGGAGCTCCTGGAGGCGTCCTCGGCGGCCGAGGCCCAGAGCGTCCTGCGCGAGACCCAAGACGTCGCCGTGGCCATCATCGACGTGGTGATGGAGACCGATCACGCCGGCCTCGACCTGGTCCGATGGATCCGCAAGGAGCACGGCGACGAATTGATCCGTTTGGTCATTCGTACAGGTCAGGCGGGATTGCACCCCCCTTCCGAGGTGACCGGGGAGTACGAGATCAACGACTACTGGGAGAAGACCGAGCTGACGTTCAGCCGGTTTCAAACGTCGCTGACCACGAGTCTGCGGGGCTACGAAGACGTGGTATCGCTGCACCGTCGGTCGATCCAGGTTCGTCACTGGGCCGACAAATTTCCCGAGTTTCTGGGTGTCCGTGACTGGAACACTCTGCTGCGCCTCGTCCTGCTCCGGCTCACCGAGCTGTTCCCCAGGACCCAGGTCTCGGCCTTTGCCTGCCGGAACGACGGGGCCCGGTGGCCCCTGATCGCCGGCCTGGGCCGCTATCCCGCGGGGGGTGGACCCGACGTGATCCCCTACCTCGACGAGGCCCTGGCCAGCCAGCTTCTCGACGCATGGAACCGCCGGGATCTGGTCGAGTCCACCGGCGCCCAGGTCCTCTACTTCGAGGTCAGTACGGGTCAGGGACACCTTTTCGTCCTCGAACTGGCCCCCGAATGGGGTCCCTACGAGAGAAATGTGGCCCGGCTCGTCCTCCAGAACTTCCGGGCTATCCTGGAGAACCGGACCCTCATCACCGATCTGGAGGCCCAGAAGGCCGAGGCCGCCCTCCTTCTCCACCGGCAGGAAGACGTCAACCACGACCTCCACCACCGGTTCCAAACGAGCCTTCAGGTGCTCCTCAGCTTTGCCGGGATTGAAGCGGGCGGGGCATCCGCGGTCCCTCCCGGAGGGACCCTCCGACGGCTCCAGGCCCTGGTCCTCCTCCATTCTCTCCTCCGCGGCCAGGGCCGTCTCTCGGGGCTCGATTTTCAGACCTTTCTGCAGGGCCTCGTGGCCCAGGGACCCGACCCGTCCCATTTGGACGACTTGGGCCTGGAATACTGGGGGGTTCCCGTCGAGGTCAGCCTGACCCAGGCGGTTCCCTTAGTTCTCGCCACCGTCGAAATGATCCGTCTGGCGCGGTCCCCCGATCTTCGGGAAACGCCGCCCCGGCCCGTTCAGCTTGTCCTGTCCGCGCGGCCCCGCTGCCTGACCGTCGGAAGACTGCGCCCCGGTCCGGCCGCCGCGGCCACGTTGTCCTGGGAGCTCATCGGCGCCCTCGTGTCCCAGCTGAAGGGCCGCGCCACCCTCGACGAGGGGACCATGAAGGTGTATTGGGGGGAGGAAGACGTTGTCAAAGGCTGATCCTTGGAGCGGGTTTCTCACCTCCGAGGGGGCCCAGTCAGTCCTCGGGGGTCTCCTGGAGGGCATCGCGGTCTTCGACCCCCGGGGCCTCCTGGTCTGGACGAATTCGGCGTTCCGACGCCTGGCGCGGGTTGGGGAAGGGAGAACCATCCACGTTGCCGACCTTTGGGAGCGGCCAGCAGGACCTTGGCTGGAGGTCCTGGAGGGTACGAAGCCCGGGGCCGTCTTTGACTCTTTGCTCCTGGGAAAGGAAGGGGCCCCCGTGCCTGTCCAGGCCTCGTTTCAGGCTGTACCCCAAGGCTATGTTCTGGGCGTCCTCGGCACCGAGGGCCACCGGCCGGAACGGTCCCCCAGTCAGTCCCAGAAGCTGGCCGTCCTGGGCCAGCTGTCGGGGGGAATTGCCCACGACCTGAACAACATGCTCGGCATCCTGGTGGGGATGGCCGATCTCATCAAATCGACCCTCCCCACCCAGGATCCCCTCCAAGAATCGGTGGACCTCATCCTCCAGACCCTGACCCGGGCCTCGTCCCTTTCCGAGAAGATGCTCGACTTTGCTCGGCAAACCCCCCAAGCCAAGGCGGCCATTGACCTCACGGCGCTGCTGCGGGAGCTTCAGTCGCTGACGAGGACGGCCCTTCCCCCCGGTGTGGACGCGTCGTTTGACGTGGCCCCGGGTACCTGGATGATCGAAGGGGACGAGAACGTGCTCTTGAGCGCCCTGCTCAACCTCGTGATCAACGCCGGAGAGGCCCTCCCCGAGGGCGGCACCGTCCGGGTCTCGGGTCAGGGCGCCCCGGAACGTCGGTTCAAGATTGTGGTGGAGGACAACGGAACCGGCATGGACCCCGAGACGGTCAGCCGGGTGTTTGAACCCTTCTATTCGACGAAGCTGGAACAGAAGGGGACGGGCCTGGGCCTGAGCCTCGCCAAGAAGACCATCCAGGACCACGGCGGCTCGATTTCCGTGGATTCCACCCCGGGCCGGGGGACCCGGGTCTCCGTTTCCCTGCCCCTGGTCCTGTAGCACTCTCCCCAGAGCCATAGGACAGGGAGAATGTGACAGGACGAACAAGGAAGCTCGGAGAGGCGTCCGGCTTCCTCGGAGTCCTTCGGGTCCTGGGGCGAGGCGTCAGGCTAGGCTTCTCCCGAACAAGGGTTCACCATCGCGGCAACGCGCCCGGCGTGCCAGACACGTGGGAAAAGGACAATCCGCTTGGTCAGAACCGGCAGGGAAGGGCCCCGCTCCCCGGGGGAAACGGGCGGAACCGGGCCGCCGGGAAAGGAAACCTCCCTCAGGTCGACGGCCGCCGCGAAGGAGCCCCTCCGAGGATCCGAGGGGAGCCGCAAAAGCTCGGGGAACCCCCGGGAAACCCCGAAGAAGCGGCCGGTTGGCCCCGTTTTGAGGCCCCGTTGCGTTGAGGATCCGCAGAAAACCTCGGAGGAGCGGACCCCCCAGCAGCCGAAATCCCTTCCTCCGAGGTTTCCTCTCGCTCCTCCGGCCCAATTGTCAGCACCTGATTGTCAAAGAGTCATGGCAGATGGCGAACGAAGCGAAGCCAATGTGGAACTGTGCGCCGGAGATCGGCATTTTGGCTATGCCGAAGGCGAGCGTCTCCCACAGGCGTACTGTGTGTACGCCGAGGACAGACGCGACCCTGAGGCGACGCCAAAATGGCGAGATCCAAGCACTAACGGGTTCCCAGCTCGAGGATAAGCTCCACCTCTCCCTGAGATAGCTTAGTCGCCCGGCTGATCTCTTCCTTCCCCCAGCCCTGGCGGGCCAGTTTCAAGACCGTCTGGCGGATCTCATTGTCGGGGGTGCGGCTCTTGGCCGGAGCCCCGCCCGCTGCCCTGGTGATCGAGGCCAGGGTCTGCACCTGCTCGTCGGCGGCGGCCTTGGTTTCCACCAGTCTGGTTTCCACCCCGGCCAGCCATTCCCGGGCCTGCTCCATGCGGCCGATGCGCTGCTCCACGTCCTTGAGGGTCTGGTCGAGCTGGGTGAGCCGTTCCACGGCCTTGTCGGTGGCTTCCTTGCCCTGGGTGAGGACCTTCATGCGCTTGCGCAGGTCTTCGACCTCTCCGGGCATGGCCTGCAGTTCGGAATCCAGGCCACGGACGGCCTTTTCGATCTTCTCGAGGAGGGCGAAGTTCCGGTCCACGCCGTCGGTAGTCGAGTCGAGGACTTCCCGCCGCTTTTCCAGCCGGTCGTAGCGGCTCTCGATGTCCTTGGAATAATCCTCCAGCTTGCGGATGCGCAGCTGGATGTCCTGCAGGAGGTCGTGGCTGGTGGTCACCTGTTCCAGGCGCAGCTCCATCGACTGGCTCAGCCCCAGGATGCGCTGGAAGTCCGAGTCCATGAGGTCGATGCGTTTCTTCTCGGCGGTGAACTTGGCGGCCTTCTCGCTGGTCTCGTCGCCCAGCTTCTTGACCCGGGCAATCGACGCTTCGATCTCGAAAAGGTCCTTCCTCTGGACCTCGATCCGAGCCAGGTCGCCCTTGAGGTCCTCGATGGCCTCCTGGAGTTCCTGTTTGAGGGTATCGGCCCTCTCGAAGACCTTGGTTTGGGCCACGAAGGTCTTCTGCCGCTTGTCGATCTCCTCGAGGTTGACCGTCAGCAGGTTGGCCTGGTCTTCGATCTTGCCAAAGAGCTTCTTCTGCATGGCCTCGGCCTTCTCGCGGGTGTCGTTGACGGCGGTCCTGTAGTCCCTCAAGCGGCCCTCAATATCGGCCACCAGGTCGCGGTTCTTCTTCTGGAGGTCCTGGTTCATGGACTCGTACTCGCGCTCGAAGGCCTCGTGGGCCGACTGGGTCCGATTGCGCAGGGACGCGTCCAGCTCTTCGATGCCGGCACGGATCTGCGTGAGGTCGGAGCGGAGGGCCGACCTGTCTTCGGCGGACCGGGTAATGAGGTCCTCTTTCTGGCGGTTGAACTCGTCGGTCAGGGCCGAAATCTTGTCGGTGAGGGCGTCCCGGTAGGTCCGGTACTGTTCTCCCAGGTCGCCTTCGAGCTCCTTGAAGCGCTGCTCGAACTTGGTCTGCCAGAGGCCGAAGTCGGTCTCGGTGGCACCCAGGTTCGTCTGGAAGTCCGCCTTGAACTGGTCCAGGCCCTCGTTGAGGAGGCGGATCCGGCCGTCGACGTCTCTTTCGAGCTTCGTGACCGATTCTCCGATGGCCAACTCGGCCCGGGCCCTATCCTGTTCGAACCGGGCGCCCAGGGTCTTTTCGAGGTCGGCCAGCTCTTCGACGATGCGGGATCGGGTCTGCTCGACCTCTTCGCGGTAGGCCGCCACCGAAGCGGCCGTGGCTTCCTGGGCCTCGTGCACCTGCCGTTCCAGCTTGTCCATCTGCTGGAAGGCCGACGTCTGGAGCTCCTGGACGCGGACCTTCATGGTCTCGGCCATGACCTTCTCGGCCTCGGTGCGGTCCCGTTCCGACATGGCCCGCAGTTCGTCCATCTGGTCCTTTTGGGCCTTCTGCCAGTCCTCGATGGACTGGGTCATGGCCGCGTTGCGTTTCTGGAGGTCCTCGAAGAACTCTTCCTCGAAGCCTAGGAGCTTCTCGCTGACGTTGTCGTAGGCCCGGCCCTTGAGGTCCTCGAGGTCGGCGTCGAGTTTGTCCATGGCTGCTCGGTTGGCGTTGAACCGGGCGTCGAGGTCGTCCTGACCAGCCTTCCGCCGGTTGGCCATGGCTTCGTCAAAGGACGAGAACTCCTGCTGGATCCGCTCGGTGAGCTTGTCCATGGCCTGGCGGAGGTTCTGGTCGAGGGCGGCCAGGTCCTTCTCGGCCTCCTCCATCTTGCCGTAGCGGTACGCGAATCCGGCTTCGAAGTCCTGGAGCCGGGCTTCGAGACCCTCGAGGGCCTTCTGCTCGTCGTCCTGGACCTCCTTGCGGGCCGAAAGGAGCTGCTGCTGTACCTCGGTGACCAGGTTCTGGGCCGTCTGCCTGTCGGCGGACAGGGCCTGCTGGAGCTCATTGCGCAGGGAGTCGGCGTCGGATGACACCTGCTGGCGGACCGATGAAACCTTGACCTCGAGGTCGGACTTCAGCTGGGCTGTCATGTTGAGGAGCTGGGCCTGTTCGGTCTGGAAGTCCTGCCGCAGGCGCCGAGCCGCTTCCTTCAGTGTCTCCTGGAGGGCCCCCAGCTCTTCCTGGGTGCGGTTCTGGATGACTTGGGTCTCGTTGCGGGCGGCGTCGACGGCCTGGTCGATCTCGGTGAGCCGGGACTGGAGGACCAAGAAGCCCTCGCGGATATCGGCCTCGCGGCCAATGATCTCTTCCTTCAAGCGGTTCTCGGAATCCTGGGCCTGCTTCTCGATCCGCTCCTCCAGCTTAAGGAAGATGACGGACGACAGGTCCTCGGCCTGGCGGGCGGCCTCCTGGAACGAGGCTTCGGCAGCCGCCTGCAGTTCGTCGGCCTTCTGTTCCAGGGCGGTCTCGGTTTCCCTGAGGAACGCCAAGCGCCGGAGGTCGAGCTCCTTGATGAACTTGTGGAACTCCTCGACCTGGTGGCGGGCCTCTTCGACCTTCTGGTGGTAGCCGGTGGCCTCCTGTTCGAAGGTGCCCATGACGTTCCGGCGGACGGCTTCGAGGTCCTGTTCGTTGACGTCGTTGAACTCCTGGCGGATCTGCCCCATGGACGCTTCGAGGGCGGTCATCTGCTCGCCCGAGGCCTTGATCCGCTGGGAGACCTTGTCGACGAAGACGGTCTCTTCCTTGAGGCGGTCGAGGTTGGCGTCGACCCGGCCCGTCTGGGCCTCGAGGTCGGCCATGGACTTGGCGTAGCGGTCGAGCCGGGCCTGCATCTGCTCGATCTCGGGGGTCCGGGTCAGGAGGTTGGCCTCGACGGCCTGGATTCGCTTCAGGATCTCGGTGGCGGTCTTGTCGTGGACCTTGAGGACGGTCTCGAAGTCCTTCACCGTGGCGGTCCGTTCTTCC
>JAHFSN010000103.1 GCA_023265735.1 Spirochaetaceae bacterium
CCTTCACCGGGGCCGACCGTCGAAAGAACGGTCTGTTTGAGCTGGCGGGCGGGGGTACCCTCTTCCTGGACGAGATCGGCGAGCTTCCCCTGACCCTGCAGGTCAAACTGCTTCGGGTGCTGCAGGAACGCAAGATCCAGCGGCTAGGTGGCACCGTGCCCATTCCCGTGGAGTCGCGCCTTCTGGCCGCCACCAACCGCAACCTCGAGGCCGAGGTGAAGGCAGGCCGGTTCCGGGAGGACCTCTTCTACCGGCTCAACGTTGTCCCGGTGTCCCTCCCGGCCCTCAGGGAAAGAACCGAGGACCTGCCTTGGCTCTGCGGCCGACTGCTGCTGAAGCTGGCCCCCGCCATGGGCCGGCCCGTCCCCGCCCTCACCCCCGGGGCCCTGAAACGGCTCGCAGGGTATCCCTTCCCCGGCAACGTCCGCGAGCTGGAGAACCTTCTGGAGCGCGCCCTCATTTTTTCGGAGGGCGACGCGCTGACCGAGGGTGACCTAGCTCTCCCTCCCCTAACTGACGCCGTGACCTCTGCCGAGGGACCCGTCTTTCGGGGCACCCTCCAGGAACTGGAACTCCAGACCATCCGGGAGAGTCTGCTGCGTTGGGAAGGGAACCAGACCCGGGCCGCCGAGGAACTGGGGATCACCCGGCGAACGCTCTTCACGAAGATCAAGGACTTCGGTCTGTGAGGACGAGCGAGGCGCTCATCGACCGACTTGTCGAATGGCTGCGGGCTTCCCGTCTCTTTCCCGACAAAAACCTGCACGTGGACCTCATCGTGAACCCCCAGGCCGGGGCCCTGCTCCACTCGAGGCGGGCCCGGAAGCTCCTGGCCATCCTCGAAGGGGCCCATCGCCGGCGGGGGGAACACTCTCCGCGCCGGCCCGTGCGGGTGGCCGTTTGGACCACGGAGTTCCCGGGGCACGAAAAGCAGATCCTTTCCCATCTGGCCACGAGCGACCCACTGGGCCCCGGGGACCTTCGTCTTGTCGTCACCGCCGGCGGAGACGGAACCAGCCGCGGGACCCTCATCTCAGCCTTGAGCCTCGATCCTTCCCTTTTGGAGAGGACGCTCTTCTTCCGGCTCCCCTTGGGCACGGGCAACGACGCGGCCGACAGTCCTGACTGGTCTGCAGCCCTCGAGGTGCTTGGGGGGGGAAACGATCAGGTAGGCGTCCGTCCACTGCCGTTGATCGAGGTGCGCACTCCCGGTCAGCCCGTGCATTTCAGCTTCAACATCGCGAGCCTGGGCCTCGACGCGTTTGTCTCCGACCTGACCAACCGTCTCAAGGCCTGGTTCCCCGGGAATTCCTACAGCCTCATGGTCGACCTGGCCACCCTCTTCTACGAGAGCTTCGTGCGGGTCGTCCCCGCCACCCTGGAACTGACCAAGGGACGCCAAGTATCCCTGCGGTGGACCGACGCGTTTCTGCTGGCGGCCCTGGGGACGACGGGGCGAAAAACTTACGGGGCGGGAAAAAAGATCCTTCCCGACCACGACAACTTCTGCCTGGCGGGCAGGCAGAACCTCTTCGAGAAGCTCGGCCTGCGGACCCCCTTCTACCAGGGGACCCACCGCGGACGGCCCGGAATTCACCTCGCCTCCGGGGATACCCTGACGGTGTCGAGCCCGGTCCGGCTTCCCCTGCAGATGGACGGCGAAGTTCTTTGGCTCGAACCCTCGGACTTTCCCCTCACGATGACCATTGTTGACCGTGGAGTGAAGGTATTGTCGCTTGCGGGATCGGGGAACCTCGCCTAAACTCATTTCGTGAGGCAGGGGTGAAAAAGACAGGCGCGCTCAAGGTTTCCGTGTCGGCACGGGTAGATCGGGTGCATTTGGTGATGCAGCCGAACGATGGGTTTGACTTGGGAATGATGAGGGTCACCCATCCGGTGCTCCTCTGCCGATGCCTAGGCGTCGAGGAGTATTTGCGGGGAGCGAATGGGGTCCGGGAGGCCCTCAGTGTCGACCTGAGCAACGCCTGTCCATCCCAGACCATCTTGGTCGGAAGCGAGCTCCATCGTCTCCTCGGGGCCCCCTCCCGGGCGGTGATTTTATTCGATGGGGCCAGGCTCTTCGTCCATCCCCAAACCCCCTAGAGAGCCCCTTTTGTTGACTTTTTCCCCCTCGGGCCGTATCCTCCGAATGATTTCCAGCCATCATTCGAGGAGTCGACATGGGTTCATCCGAAGGGAAAGTGCCTCTTTTCCTGTCCGTTTTTGAGAGCATCCTGAAGTCCCGAGAAGTCGATCTTTTGGAGCAGGATTACACCCAACGAGGCGAGGCGTTCTTCCATGTTTCCGGCAGCGGTCACGAAAACATCGCTTTTCTGAATCCCCACCTGATCCCCGAAGACTACCTGCACTGCCACTACAGAGACAAATCGCTCATGATTGCCCGGGGCGTTACCGTCCGGCAGTTCTTCCTCTCCCTTTTTGCCAAGGACGAGAGTCACAGCCGCGGCCGCCAGATGTCGGCCCACCTGTCCGACCCCGCCCATCGGGTGCTCAGTTTGGTGGGGCCCGTGGGCAACAATGCCCTCCAGGCCGTGGGGGTGGCGTCGGTCATCAAGTCCCACGCCAAGAATCCCCTGGTCCTGTGCGCCCTCGGCGAAGGCACCAGCCAGCAGGGAGAAGTCCTCGAGGCCGTGGCCCATGCCGTCCGCGAGACCCTCCCCGTCCTCTTCGTCATTGAGGACAACAGCTGGGCCATTTCCACCAAGACCGGCGGCAAGACCTTCTACAATACCCCCGACGGCGACGCCGACCAGTTCTACGGCATCCCCATCGTCCGGGTGGACGGCCGGAACGCCGAAGCCTCCTACGAAACCTTCGGCCGGGTCGTGGACCAGATTCGGTCCAACCGCAAGCCCGCCATCGTGGTGTTCCAGGTCAAACGCCTCAACAGCCACACCAACGCCGACGACCAGAGAACCTACCGCACCGCCGAGGAGATCGAAGAGACCCGGCGTAAGGATGACCCGATTCCCCTTCTGCGCCAGTGGCTGTTGAAGAACGGCGTGGCCGCCGAAACGTTGGAAGCCCTCGAGTCCAAGGTGAAGCAGGACGTGCTGGCCGACAGCATTTCGGCCCAGGACAGCCCCGACCCGCAACCCAACTTCGACGCCAAGGCTCCTCTGCCCCCGGCCTTGTCCGACACCGCCCGGGAATACCGGGGCACCTCAGACGGCGACCAAATCGTCATGCTCGAAGCCATGCGGGAGGTCCTCAAAAACCGTCTGAGCTGGGACCCGAGCGTCACCCTCTTCGGAGAGGACATCGAGGACCCCAAGGGCGACGTGTTCGGCGTCACCAAGGGATTGAGCCAGGCCTTCCCCGGACGGGTAAAGAACTCGCCCCTGGCCGAGTCGACCATCGTCGGCGTCGCCGTGGGCCAGGCTCTGGCCGGTGGACGACCCGTGGGCTTCCTCCAGTTCGCCGACTTCTTCGCCATCGCCTACAACCAGATCTTCGCCGAGCTCGGCTCCATGTACTGGCGGACCGACGGCGGCTGGACCGCGCCGGTCATCCTGATGGTCAGTTGCGGAGGCTTCAAACCGGGCCTCGGGCCGTTCCATGGCTCGAGCATGGAGAGTATCGCGGCCCACACCCCCGGCATCGACGTGTTTCTGCCAGCCACCGCCGGGGACGCCGCGGGGCTGCTCAACGCGGCCTTCGAATCGAAGCGCCCCACCATCTTCTTCTACCCCAAGAGCTGCCTGAACGACAGAAGCCAGTCTACCAGCCGCGATGTGGCCCGCCAGTTGGTGGCCATCGGCAAGGGCCGCTATCACCGCCAAGGCTCGGCGATCACCTTTGTCTGCTGGGGCAACACCCTCACCTTCAGCCTCAAGGCCGCCGACGCCCTCGAAGCCGCTGGGGTGACCAGCGACGTCATCGACCTGCGGTCTATCTCCCCCTGGGACGTGGACCTCGTCCTGGAATCGGTTCGTAAGACGGGCCGGCTCGTCATCGCCCAGGAAGACAACATTACCGCCTCGGTGGCCAGCGAAATCAGCGCCACGGTGGCCGAGCGCGCCGGGGTCCCCGTGGCCATCCGCCGGGTCAGCCGACCCGATACCTACGTGCCGTTCGCGTTCGAGAATCAGCTCGAGGTCATGCCGAGTTACAAGAAGATCCTCACCGCCGCCGTGGAATTGCTGGGAGGCACCCTGGCTTGGAAGGCCGTGGTCAAGGGCGAGGACGGCATCGCGTTCGTCGAAGCGGTGGGCTCAAGCCCATCGGACGAGTCGGTGACGGTGCTGGAATGGCTGGTGAAGAAGGGCGACGCTCTGAAGCCCGGTCTGAAGATCGCCGAAATGGAGGCCGACAAGGCCGCCTTCGACCTGAGCTGCCCGGTGGAGGGGACCCTGGTCGATATCCTCGTGCCCGTGGGCGACATGGTGAAGGTGGGGACGCCCCTCCTGAAGGTGGCCACGGGGAATGCCCGGGTCTCTAAGAAGCCCGTCACCCTCGAGAATCCCGGCGAACCCCTCATCGAGTTTTCGGCCCCCCCTTCGACGGGTCCAGCGGCCGCGACCGCCCGTTCCACGGGGCCCGTGGCCGGAATCGCTGGTCTGCGCATCGCCCCCGGCTCGCGCATCGTCACCAACGAAGAAATTTCGGCCAGCTGCCCCGAGTGGACCCCCGAGAAGATCGTGAAGAGCATCGGCATCGAGAGCCGCCACTGGGCTGCCGACGGAGAGGATGCCCTGAACCTCGCGGTCAAAGCGGCCCGGGAACTCCTCGACAGCCACAAGCTGACCGCCGCCGACCTGACGGCGGTCTTCTGCACCACCGGCACCCCGGTCAAGATCACCCCTTCGATGGCGTGCCTGGCCCTGGCGGAGTTGAGCACGGGCCTCGTTCCCCCACCGGAAATGCAGGCCCAGGATATCAACTCGGCGTGTTCGGGCTTCCTCTACGGACTCCAGGCGGCGTGGGACCACCTGAATCACAACCCCGACGGCCGGGTCCTGGTCCTCACAACCGAAGTTCTCAGCAGGCGGACCGACCCCGCCGACTATCAGACCGCCCCCATTTTCGGCGACGCTGCGACGGCGACCCTGGTGGTGGGCGCCAACCGTGCCACCGAGATGCTGGCGAGCTTTGACCGCCCTGAACTCTCGGCCAAGGGTGAGAACGGGGATATTCTACGGGTGCCGCTGGCCCTCGACGAGTACATCTGGCAGGATGGGCCCAAGGTCTACCTGGAAGCCGTCAAACACATGATCCTGCAGCTTGAAAGGGCCTGCGCGTCGGGCGGTGTGTCGGTTCACGACCTCGACTTGGTGGTCGCCCACCAGGCCAACCAGCGCATCCTCAACGCGGTCCGGCAGAAGACCAAGCTGCCGGAAGAGAAGGTCTTCAGCAATATCCGCCACTACGGGAACACTTCATCCAACTCCATTCCCCTGGCCCTGTTCGAGCTGATTCCCCAGCTGAGGCCTGGAAAGGTCATTGGGCTTTGCGCCTTTGGCGGGGGCTTCACCTTTGGCGGGGCTCTGCTGAGGACGAAGTGACCCTCGCCCCTCGGCTCTACCGAGACGTGGTCGCCCGGGCCCTGGCGGAAGACCTCGGGCGCCAGGGAGACCTGACCTCCGATCTCATCTTCGAAGCCAGCGACACCAGTTCTGCGGTCTTCCGAGCCCGGGAAGCGGGGGTCCTCGCCGGACTGGAACCTGCCCTGGAGGCCTTTCGCCAGCTCTCCGACCAGGTGACGGTCACCGACGCCCTGACCGACGGTGCCGGCCTGGAACCAGGAGCCGTCGTGGCCCGGGTATCGGGGCCGACTCGGGCCCTTCTCACCGGGGAGAGGACGGCCCTCAACCTTCTAGGGCACCTTTCGGGCATCGCCACGAGGACCCGCCGGTTGGTCGACGCCGCCCAGGGCACCCCGGCCACGATTGTGGACACCCGCAAGACTCTCCCGGGCCTGCGCAGCCTTCAGAAATACGCCGTCTTCGTGGGCGGCGGCCGGAATCACCGGTTCGGCCTCGACGACGCCGTCCTCATCAAGGACAACCACATCGCCGCCTGCGGCGGTTTGACCGAGGCCGTCCGACGGGTGAGGCGGGGGATAGGCCATACGGTGAAGGTGGAAGTCGAAGTCGACACCCTCGTCCAGTTTGCCGAGGCGCTGGCCCTGGAACCCGAGATCATCCTTCTGGACAACTTCTCCGTTGCCGACCTCAAGGCCGCCGTCGCCGCCCGGAATGCCGGGAGCCCCACCCAGAGAAAGATCCTGCTGGAAGCTTCGGGACGGGTGAACGAATCCACGGTCCGGGCCCTGGCGGAAGCCGGAGTCGACCTCATCAGCGTCGGCGCCCTGACGCACAGCGTCACGGTCCTCGACATCGGCCTCGACTCCGAGTAGTCCTCCCTAGACCCGGGAAGGACAGACCGCGTTCAAGACACATTCGGGGCACTGGGGCCGCGTCGGCCGGCAGGTTTCCCTCCCCAGGAACGACATCGCCATTCCCGCTTCGCCCCAGAGTTCCCGATCCAAGGCCGCCATCAGCTGCTTTTCGATCTTGGTGGCATCGGTACCCGAAGCGATCCCCAGCCGGGGTGCTACACGAAGCACGTGGAGGTCCACCACGATGCCTTCGGCCGGGCGTCGCGACTCACGCAGGATGACGTTGGCCGACTTTCGACCGATTCCGGGTAGCTCAACGAGCTCACCGAGGGTCCGGGGAATGGCCTCGTCGCTACCGACCCTTTGGGCCAGGCCTAGCAGCCAAACGGTCTTGTTCCGGTAGTTCCGAACGGAGTGCAGGAGGGCGTAAAGTTCTGCCGGCGACCCCTCGGCCAGGCTGGCCATCGTCGGAAAGGAGCGAAAGAACTCGGGGGCCAGCTGGTTGATGTGGCGGTCAGAATCCTGGGCGGCCAGGAGGACCATGACCACGAGCTGGTACAGATTCCCGTAGGCCAGAGGATGGGGTTTTCCCCGGTACTTTTCGATGAGGGGCCCCAGGGCCGCGCTCCAGTCCATGACGACCTCCTATGATCGGCGGGTCCGTTTCATCTCC
>JAHFSN010000002.1:0-9448 GCA_023265735.1 Spirochaetaceae bacterium
CGAGGAAGCGCACGGAGCACAGCCGTACTGTGTGTACGGCGAGCACCGCACGCGCCCGAGACGAAGCCAGAACGGCGAGATCCAAGCCCTAGCTACTTCTGGGACACCTCACTAGTTCAGCGCCGGACGGGAACCCCGTGCTGGGCAAGGTAATCCTTGATCTGGGGAAGGGAGTACGTGCCGTAGTGGACCATGCTGGCCACCAGGGCGGCGTCGGCCCTCCCTTCCTGCAGCACGGCCCTCAGGTGTTCCGGAGTTCCCGCGCCCCCCGAAGCCACCACGGGAATGGGAAGGGCCTCGCTCAGAAGCCGGGTCACCGTGAGTTCGTATCCCGCCTTCGTGCCGTCGGCATCGATGCTGTTGAGGACGATTTCCCCGGCCCCCAGGTCGCAGGCCCTCCGGGCCCAGGCCAGGGCGTCGAGGTCGGTGGGCGTCCGCCCGCCGTTGATGACCACTCGGTAGCCCGAGGGCATGGCCGGGTCGGCCAGGGCGTCCATGCCCAGGACCACGCTCTGGCTGCCGTACATCCGGGCCGCCTGACGGATCAGGTCGGGGTTCTTCACCGCCTGGCTGTTGAGGCTCACCTTCTCGGCCCCCGCCAGGATGACGCTCCTGATGTCCTCGGCCGAGGAAATCCCTCCGCCCACGCAGAAGGGAATGAAGATCCTCTCGGCGACCCGGCGGACCACGTCGATCATGATGCCGCGCTTCTCGGCGCTGGCGGTGATGTCGTAGAACACCAGCTCATCGACGCCCTGGCGGTAGTAGAACTCGGCCATCTCCACGGGGTCCCCCAGGTCGACGTTGTTCTGGAACTTCACGCCCTTGGTGGTCCGGCCCTCCTTGACGTCGAGGCAGACGACGACTCGTTTCTGCAGCATGTCAGGGCCTCCAGTCGAGAAAGTTCTTCACGAGCCTGAGGCCCGCCTCCCCCGATTTCTCGGGGTGAAACTGCCAGGTGGCCAAGGTGTCCTTCAGGAAGCCCACGGCGAACCGGATTCCGTGGTCGGTGGTCCCCAGCACCTGGGCCGGCGCCCGGGGCTCGGTGTAGTAGGAGTGGACGAAGTAGAACGAGGCGTCCTGGGGCACTCCCCGGACCAGAGGGTGGTCCACCTCGAAGTGCACGGCGTTCCAACCCATGTGGGGCACCTTGAGGTCCGGACCCCCGGGGAGGCGCCGGCAGATTCCGGGGACGAGGCCGAGGCACTCGGTGGGTCCCTCCTCGCTGCTTTCCAGGACGATTTGGCTCCCCACGCAGATGCCGAGGATGGGGCGGCCCCGGGCGGCGAAGTCCCGGAGCAGGGTATCGAGGCCCCGGGCCCGGAGGTTCTCCATGCTGGTGGCGGCGTGACCGTCGCCAGGGAAGATGAGCCGGTCGCTACCGGCCAGCGCCTGGGGGTCGGGGGACAGGACCCACCGGGCGCCCAGATGGCGCAAGGCGTTCTCCACGCTCGTGAGGTTGCCCGCGTCGTAGTCCAGGACGCCCACGGTCTCGTCCCTGGTCATCACTTGTCCTCCTGGGCCGGTCCGATCAGTTTATCCGCCAGGGCTTGGAGGTCGCTCTGGCGAATCTCTAGGGCCGTTCCCACCACCTGGGTGCCCTCGACCGTCCAGACGAGATCCTGGCCGAACCGGGATCGAACCTGGGGCCCGAAGAGTTTCAGGAGCACCGTACCGGCGGCGGCCGACCTCTCGTCGGGAAACCTGAGGATGACCGGGCCCCTGAGGACATCGCCCTCGGCCGACAGGACCACGTCGAGCCTCTCGACGGGCAGGAGCCGCGCCCCGGTTTCGCCGAACAGGGCTTGCCCGGGACTCCAGAAACTGATCCAAACCGCCGAAGTCTCGACTTCCTTCGGGTTGAGGTCCCTCAGGACCCCTTCGGCCCGATCGGCCGGCGCCAGGTCACCGCGCCGGGCCGCCACCACCCCTTCCTCGGGCAGGCTGACCGCCAGGTTGAGTTTGGCGTTGGTCCAGACCCCCGGCGTGGCGCCCTTCTTCCAGGCGCTGTTCCAATCGAGCATCATCGAGGCCAAACCCTTGGGAAAGTCCCCCTCCAGCACGATGCGAACGGCCTGGGACGCCCGCTTGAGGTCGTCAAGGTTGTCGAGGTCAAAGCCCAGCCAGACGGCCCGGGTTCTCTCTCCCACCGACCGCAGGGAGGGGCGATTCTGGGTGACCTGGCGCCAGGCCTTCACCTGCAGCGCGTCGAGGCGGACCACGACCCGGGGGGTTCCCCCCAGCCAGGCGGCCGACGCCCCGGGTTCCCGGGGAACCGGCGGAGCCGTGGCGCAGCTGCCCAGGACGAGGGCCACCAGGGCCCCGCACCAAAGGCGATACCGAGCCCGCCCGCTCCCGCTACGAACAACAGAAGAGGAAACCACAATCCCTCCTTGGGTCGGTTCGGCGTCCCATCTCGGACAGATGGTCCTACGCCTTCTTCAGCACAAAGACCACCGACTCGTCGCCGGTTTCACCTTCCTGAACGCCGGGACCGGCCTTCAGGTCGTCCCAGACCCACTCGACGGCCAGGGTCTCCTGCTTGAGGAGGTCTCCGTGTTCTTCCAGAGTTTCGCGGACGACGGGGCTTCCGCCGAAGGTCAGCCGGATGCGGTCGCTGACGGCCAGGCCTGCCTCCTTCCGGGCGCTCTGGACGGCCCGGATCACGTCGCGCAAGTGGCCCTCCAGCCGCAGTTCCCGGGTCACTTCGCTGTCGATGGCCACGGTGAGGCTTCCCTCGTTGAGCACCTTCAGGGCCGCCCGCTCCTTGCGCGTTACCAGCACCGATTCGGCGTTGAGCTCCACGGCGACGCCCTCGATCTCGACGTGGAGGCTGGAACCGTCGACGATGGTCCCGATTTCCCGGGGAGTGAGCCCTTCGATCCGGGTCGCGGCAGCCTTCATGTGGGGGCCGAGCACCTTGCCCAGCACCTTGAAGTTGGCCTTGGCTCCATACTCCACCAGGCTCTCCTCGTCGTCCTGGAAGAGCACTTCCTTGACGTTGAGCTCCTCACGGATGAGGTCTTCCATTTCGCGGAGCACGGCCTTTTCATTGGCGTCCCGGGTCACGAGGTACACCGCCTTCAGGGGCTGGCGGTTCTTGAGGCTGTGAGTGTTGCGAAGGGCCCGGCCCAGGCCCACGGCCTTGCGGGCCCCGGCCATCTTCACCTCGAGGTCGGGGCGGCGTCGGCGCGGATCGTAGACGGGCCAGTCGGCCAGGTGGACCGAGAGGGGCTCCGAGGGCAGCCTCAGGTTCGACCAGATTTCGTCGGTGGTGAAGGGGATGATGGGTGCGGCCAAGGTGACGAACCGGCGCAGAACCTGGAACAGCGTATCGTAGGCCTCGGCCTTGTCGCCATCGTTCTCGCCCTTCCAGAACCGGCGGCGGCTCCGGCGGATGTACCAGTTGTTCAAGAGATCGAGGAACGAGACGAGGTGTCCGATGGCTCGGCTCACCTCGTAGGCCTCCAGTTCCTTCGAGACCCCGTCGGTCACGGCCTCGAGCTCCGAGAGGATCCAGCCATCGAGGGGATTGACCGGATTACGGACGGTGCCCCCGGGGGAGACGCCGTCGAGGTTGGCGTAGGTCACGTAGAAGCTGTAGGCGTTCCAGAGGGGAAGGAGGATGTCCCGAAGCACCCCCTGGACCCCTTCGTCGCTGTAGCGCAGGTCGTCGGCCTTGGTGACCGGGCTCATCATGAGGAAGAGCCGCAGGGCGTCGGCGCCGTAGACCTTCATGACTTCGTAGGGGTCGGCGTAGTTGCGCAGGCTCTTGGACATTTTCCGTCCGTCGGAGGCCAGCACGATGCCCGAGACCACACAGTTCTGGAACGCCGGCCTGTCGAAGAGGCCCGCCGCCAGGATAGTCAGGGTGTAGAACCAGCCGCGGGTTTGGTCGAGACCCTCGTTGATGAAGTCTGCGGGAAAGTGGCTCTCGAACTTGGCCTTGTTTTCGAAGGGGTAGTGGACCTGGCCGTAGGGCATGGCCCCCGACTCGAACCAGCAGTCCAACACCTCGGGAATCCGCCGCATGGTCCCCTTTCCGCAGGTGCAGGGCCAGGTGATCTCGTCAATGAAGTGCTTGTGCAGGTCGTCGGGCCGGGTTCCCGAAAAGATCTTGAGTTCATCGCGGCTGCCGATGCAGAGTTCTTCCTCACAGCCCTCGTGGTCGCATCTCCAGATGGGAAGGGGATTTCCCCAGAAACGGTTGCGGCTGATGGCCCAGTCTCTGGCGTTCTCCAGCCACTTTCCGAACCGGCCCTGCTGGATGTGGTCGGGCACCCAGTGGATGGAATTGTTCGCCGCCAGCATCTTGGTCTTGATCTTCTCGACGGACACGAACCAACTGGAAATGGCCCGGTAGATGAGGGGACTTTCGCACCGCCAGCAGTGAGGATAGGCGTGGAGGATCTGGTCGCGCTTGACGAGTTTGCCCTCGGCCTTCAGCCTGTCGATGATGTCTTTGTCGCAGTCCTTAACGAACCGGCCCTGGTAGTCGGGAACCTCGCCGGTGAACTTGCACTCGGCGTACACGGGGCAAACGGTCGAGATCCCCGAACCCTTCAGGACGGCATAGTCGTCCTCACCGAAGCCGGGCGCCGTGTGGACAATGCCCGTGCCGTCGGTGTCGGTCACGTGGTTGCCGACCACGGTGCGGAAGGCCCCCTTGGCGGCCTCCGAGGCGAAGTAGGGGAACAGGGGCTCGTAGGCGATGCCCCCCAGGTCGGATCCAAGCTTCGTCCAAATTACTTCTACCGAGGCCGGGTCCTTGTAGTACCCGCCCAGGCGGCTCTTGGCGAGGATGAAGTACTCATTGCCGTCCTTGATCTTCACGTACTCGATAGTCGGCCCCAGCGAGAGGGCAAGGTTGGAGGGAAGGGTCCAGGGCGTGGTGGTCCACGCCAGGAACGAGGTGTCGAGGTCGTCCTTCAGACGGAATTTGATGGTGATGGCGGGGTCGTGGACGTCCTTATAGCCGCCGAGGTTGACCTCATGGAGGGACAGCACGGTCGAGCAGCGGGGACAGTAGGGCATGATCTTGTGACCCTCGTAGAGAAGGCCCTTCTCATAGAGAGATTTCTGAACCCACCAGATGGTTTCCATATAGTCCGGGTCCATGGTCTTGTAGTCGTGGTCGAAGTCCACCCAGCGGCCGGCCCGGCTCATGATGGTCCGCCATTCTTTGGTGTAGCGGAGCACCGTCGAGCGGCAGGTCTCATTGAATTTGGCGACGCCAAAGGCCTCGATCTCGTGCTTGGAGTTGAGTCCCAGCTCTTTCTCGACGATGTTCTCGACGGGAAGTCCATGGCAGTCCCAACCAAAACGGCGTTCGACAAGCTTACCCTTCATGGTCTGAAACCGCGGAATGATGTCCTTGATGGTGCCCGGAACAAAGTGACCGAAGTGGGGCAGCCCCGTGGCAAACGGAGGCCCGTCGTAAAAGACGAATTCTTCGGCGCCTCGACGTTGGTCGAGGGATTTCTGGAATACCTTCTCCTTTTCCCAGAATTCGAGGACAGCTTCCTCCATGGCGGGAAAGTTCACCTTGGGGTCGACGGGCTTGTACATGGAAGGAAGATAGCAAAAACCAGGGGAACGAGGAAAGGCCCTAGGTTTTGTTCAAAAGGGGTAGGAATCTGGAGAGAAAGGAGATATTCTAGAAGGAGGAGAATCTGATGACCGCTCCCCGCATTTTGATCGTCGAAGATGAGCCTCTGGTGGCCCTCGAGTGGAAGGAAACCCTCGACTCGGCTGGCTATCAGGTCGTGGCCACCGTGGATTCCGCCGATCTTCTGCTTTCCTCCGTCCGGGAACACAAGCCCGATCTTGTCCTCATGGACATCCGCCTGCGCAGCTTCCTCGATGGTATCGACGCCGTGTCGCGCCTTCGCTTCTTTTCCAGTCTGCCCGTCATCTACATTACGGCGTACTCGACACCCGACATCGTGCGTCGGGCCGAAGGCACCTTGCCCTCGGCCTTTCTGGTGAAGCCGGTCGAAGGGCCCCAGCTCATCCACGCCGTCCAGCAGGCCCTTAGCGTGGACCCGGCGGCGCCTTAAGGTCGACCCTCACCCGGCCGCCCGGCCCCGGGAGGACGCTGAGAATTCCCTCGTGGCGCTGCAACAGCGCCTGGATCAGGCGGAAGCCCAAGCCCTTGGATTGGCTGGGTTCGAAGGCCTCGGGGAACCCAGGACCATCGTCGGCCACCTCCATGAGCAGCCGCCCGTTCACGACGCGGACATCCACAGAGAGCCTCCCGCCGTGGCGGGGGCGCAACCCGTGTTTCTGGGCGTTGGACATCAGCTCCGTGAGGATGAGGCCTGCGTCAACGCAGTCATCGACCCCCGCCTGCAGGGGGTCGATGTGGACGTCCCAGGCCACCCGCCGGGATTCCAGACCGTCCCCGGGATATTGAAGCCGAACCAGGTCGACGAGGTATTCTCCTAGGTCGGGTTTGCCCCCCAGGCCCCGGCCATAGAGCTTTTCGTGGACCAAGGCGATGGCCGTGATTCTCTGCCGGAGGGCCATGAACGTGGCCTTTTGGGTCTTGTCATCGGTGCGGTGGGACTGGAGTGAGACGAGGCTGGCCACAACCTGAAGGCTGTTCTTCACCCGGTGGTGGACCTCACGCATCAGAAGCTCTTTCTCGACCAGCAGGCTCTCGTTCTTCTTGAAGGACTCGAGGAGTCTTTGGGTGAGGGTCGCCACCTGCAGGACCACAAACAGACCGAGTCCCCACGGGATCAGGCTCCCCGAAGTGGCAAAGAAACCCGCCGAGAGGGAATCGGCGAGGCCGGTGATGCCCAGGACGGCGATGCCCAAGAGAAATCCGGCGTTTCCCGGTTTGCCGCGGATCTTTAGGCCCAGCGAAATGACCGCGAAAAGGATGGTGGGGATGGCCACCGGATAGAAGAATTGAATGGATCGCGTGAGGAGATCCAAGGGCAGGACCACGGCCAGCAGGGCGAATACCAGGGAGGGAACCAGGAGCGCCAGCCGGGTCTTCGGTCCCCAAATTCCCCGGAAGGCGGACTCAAAGAAGAGCACCGCGGCGGGAATCGGCAGAAACGCCGTCAGGTACTCGAGCCGGATCACGAGGTCAAACGGGATGCCCGGAAGAAGGCGCACCAGGTCATACTGCCCCGTCACCAGGGGGCGCAGCCCCACGACAAAGGCAAAAATACCCAGGGTAGTGAACGTTTTCTCCGAGGGGCGGAACCCAAAGAAGAGAAGGGAAACGAACGCGATCGTCGCCAGGGTCGTGGCCAACGCCAGGGCTTGGGCCTCCTCTGTCCACTCGTTTTGGGACTGGACCCGGGCTGGACCGAGGGTGGGTACCGACCAGAGACCTCCCACCCGGTACACGTTGTTGGACACGAGGATTTCCAGGACGAGCTCCTGGGCTTCGGGTAGGTCCACGCTCCCCGGGGCGTACGCCGCCACCGTCTTTGTGTAGTCCTTGTCGGCCACCCCCGCCTGGGCCACCACGGTGCCGTTGGCCTTGATCCGTAGGGCCGTGGACGCCGTTCGGTACCTCAGGCCCAGGGGAGGCGAGGGATCGGGAAGGCGGACCGTGAGGACGTAGGTTCCGCTTCCCCGTCCATCGGGACCACCCCCCGCGGTCCCGGTCCAGCGGTCGGGGACGGACCTCCATCCCCCTTCAAAGGCCCATTCGCCTACCAGCGGAACGGGCCCGTTTCCCCAATCGTAGTTCCGAAGGTCGAGGGTACCGCGAACGGCAGGGGCCACGGGCTGGGCGCAGGAAGCCAAACCGAGGACGAGGATGAGGGCACCAAGGTACCGTGACATTCCCCTAACATAGCACGTGGCCTATGGCCGGGGCAGAGGGGAGGCGGCGGACCCTACATGAATTTCCAGAAACGGTAATTCTGTTTTTCGATCTCCCGGTCGCTGGGGAGAGGGAAGAACTTGTTTTGGGTCTGGCTAGCGAACATGAAGCCGTGCCTCAGGTTCCGAAACGGGAGTTTTCCCAGGGGAAACGTCAGGGACAGTCCCTTGGTGTGCTTGTCCTTGTACTGGCGCAGCTCCAGGATGGCCTTCTTCAGCACCGCCGGATGGACGTCGGGGATGGGGGGCTGCATCAGCGGGTTGGCGTCGATCTCCTGGAGGAACTCCTCAATTTCGAGTTCGATCTGGGTGTAGAACATCTTGGGCGCCCCCACGAAGGTGCTCGGACTTGTGATGAACTTGCTGAATTCCAGGAAGTTGTAGTCCGACAGAACCAACATCGAAAGGGGAGTGATTTCGCCAAAGATGCGGACAAATCCTGGCTGGTGCCTCGCATCGTACGCCCCTGGGCTGAGCTCCAAGGTGTAGCCCTCGGGGGTGGTGATGTAGAGGTGGCCTAGGGCATCGTAGTCCACATGTTCCAGCACCCGATAGGTGGAAACGTACTTGGTGCTCTTGGGCCGCCCGTCGGCGTGGGGCCGGAGGTCGGTGAGCATTTCGTCGATCTTGAAGTAGTTGTTCCGGAACGAGGGGTCGAGTTCGGCAAAGATCAGCTTTCCCGCGTAGTACTTGCTTGACCCGCTGATGAAATGCTTCCCGAAGTCTTCGGGGCCGAGTTGGGACCCGACTAGGGCCGAGTTGGGAAACAGAATCATGTAGAGATGGTTCTCGAAGGCCATAGCTTCCCCCTAGTCTCAATTAGGAGAGCCACACTTCTCCGTTGTCAAGCCGAACTGGGCTCGAGGGGGGCGCCAGGAGAGGGGAATCCCGGGGTGATCCTTCACTAAGTCATTCTATCGCTGAAAAATAGATGCCGGACATCAGGTGGGGCGTGCGGGCAGGACGCTTGTCATCGGTCGAGCCGACGTTGGTTGACCATCTTTTCCATTTCCAGAGACAATGGTTCGTCCCGGACACCGTTCACGGGGGGCTGCCGAGGAGGAGTGAACCCATGGTCCATCGAATTCGGACCTTCATCCACGAGAGTACCGCAACGGACGGCTTCTACTTCCTGTGCTGCGGTGTGGGACTCCTGGCGGGTCTCGTCACCAGCGTGGAAAACCTCGCCGTCGGCTCCTGGGCCATCCTGGCCTGCTTTGCGGCCGTCCCGCTCAACGTGGGGTTTTTGGTCCTCTTCCTCCGGAAGCGGCGGACATTCCCCCTCACCCTGGCCGTGACGGACACCCTTCTGCTCTCTGTCCAATGGCTTGCCAACGCGGGCTTTGAGGGGGGAGCCCAGTATTTCTTTGTCTTCGCCTTCCTGGCGGCCCTCTTTCTCCTCCAGGGGTACCGACGGGTGGCCGTCATGGTCTTCAACACCCTGGTCGTCGTGGGGCTGACCGTCCTAGAGTACGTCGACCCCGGCGTCACGATCAAATACGGCGACCGCCTCTCCCGCTACATTGACGTGGGGATTTCCTTTTTGGAATCGATTCTCCTGCTTGTCGTGTCCCTGGCCATCTTGATGCGGATCGTGTCC
>JAHFSN010000002.1:9458-24229 GCA_023265735.1 Spirochaetaceae bacterium
GGGACTTTGAACTGCGGGCCATCCAGGACAGACTCCAGAGACTGGGGCTCCTGACGGCCCAGGTCGGGCACGAGATCAACACTCCCAACCACCTGATCGCCCTCAACGCCCGTCTCGTGAATTCCCGCCTCAAGGCCTATCAGCTCGACCGCATCCGGGCCCGGGAAGACGGAATAGAACCCCCAAGCGCCAACGGTCTCATAGACGAAATGCTGCCCCTGGTCGAAGGGATCGGCAGGGCCGCGGGCCAGATCCATCAGATCGTTTCCAACCTCGAAAATGAAGTTCGCGTTCCCAGCTCCCCTTCGCACATCGACCTGGGCCGCGTCGTCGGCCAGGCGTTCCAGCTGTACTACGCCCGGTGGCAGGAAGACTCCGACCGGCTAAGCCTCGAGGTTCCCGATACCCCCGTCTGGATCTACGGTGTCGAGCTGCGGCTGCAGCAGCTGCTCACCAATTTGGTCAGCAATGCTCTCCGGGCGCTACCCGATCGGACCAAGTCCGTCGCGATCACCGTGAGGACCCAGGAGGCGTCGGGTGTCCTGATGGTGTGCGACGAAGGCATTGGCATGAGCGCCGAGGTTCAGGCCCGGTTGGGGACCCTGCTGTTCACGGCCCAAAAGGGGACCCAGGGGACCGGGCTCGGATGGAGCCTTTGCCAGGAGATCGTCAAGGAGCACCAGGGACGCATCGAGCTCGACAGCCAGGTCGGTCGGGGGACGACGGTGAAAGTCTATTTCCCCCTGATCCTTTCACCCCCTCTGACCGCCTCGGTCAGCAGGACCCCGGAGGGCGTGTGATTCTCCTTTTCTGGCCAAAAGTCGAACTTTTTTTTCGAAACCCCTTGATCTTTTGAAAGAGGTGTTGTTTATTAGTCAACGTCCACTGAGGACACGTGGTGGTTGTAGCTCAGTTGGTAGAGCTCCAGATTGTGGTTCTGGCTGTCGCGGGTTCGAACCCCGTCATCCACCCTTAAGCTGCGTTCGTAGCTCAGTTGGATAGAGCGCCGGACTTCGAATCCGTAGGTCGCCCGTTCGAGTCGGGCCGAGCGCAACTTTGTTTTTTTGAATTGAGACGGGCCGATAGCTCAGCTGGTAGAGCAGCAGACTCTTAATCTGCGGGTCCAAGGTTCGAATCCTTGTCGGCTCAATTCGCAGTGATCTTGGAAGGGGGATTCTCCTCCTTCCTGGCTCGCAAATGCGAGAGTGGTGAAATTGGTAGACACGCTGGATTTAGGTTCCAGTGCCGAAAGGTGTAAGGGTTCGAGTCCCTTCTCTCGCAGTTCGGCGGCGCCTGGACCGTGTGTCGCCGAGATCGCCGGTGTTTGAAAATGCGAAAGTAGCTCAGTGGTAGAGCTCCACCTTGCCAAGGTGGATGTCGCGGGTTCGAATCCCGTCTTTCGCTGTCGCAAAGGCGGTCCGGTAACCCACCGGATCGCCTATTTTTTTTCCAGGGCCCAGACGCCCTGTCCGAGGAACGAACAGTGATTGTCGACAAACAAATCAAGAAGCTGGACAAGTCCGCCGTTCAGCTCACCCTGACCATCGCCCGCGCCGCCGCCCAAGAGGAATACAGCGGGCTGCTGTCCAAGTATGTGAAAGACGCGGTGATGCCTGGGTTCCGCCGGGGTAAGGTTCCCGTGCCCGTCCTAGAGAAGAAATTTGGCGAGGCCATCAAGGCCGAGGCCCTCCAGACGTTGGTCGATAAGTCCCTCCATGAAGTGTTCGAGACCATCGAGGAGAAGCCGCTCAGCTACAGCCAGCCGGAAATCATCGATCGCAACATCAGCCTCGACCTGTCCAAGGACTTCACGTTCACCCTGCAGTACGACACGTTCCCCGACTTTGCCCTGCCCAACTATAAGGGCATCGAGGTTGAGGAGCCCCAGGTTGCTTTGACCAAGAAGGACGAGGACCGTGAACTGGAGCAGATCCGCGAGCAGAACGCCCTCGTTATCGACAAGTCCTCCGGCGTCGTGGCCCACGGTGACACGGTGACGGTCAACTACGTCGAGGTTGGCGCCGACGGGGACGAGGTCGAAAGCACCCGCCGCCAGGACTTTGTCTTTGCGGTAGGCACGGGCTACAACTACTACAAGATCGATGACCAGATCGTGGGCTGGAAGAAGGACGACGAGAAGACGGTCGAAAAGGAATACCCGGCCGACTTTGAAGTGGCCGAGCTGGCGGGCACCAAGAAGACCCTCAAGGTGAAGGTCACCGCGGTCAAGGAAAAGAAACTTCCCAACCTGGACGACGATTTGGCCCAGGACGTCAGCGAGGCGTTCAAGACCCTTGACGACCTCAAGAAGTCCATCAACGACAGGCTGACGACCACGATTCAGAACACCGTCCGGCAGAAGAACCTCGACGCGATCCTGGCCAAGGTCGCCGACCAGGCGAAGATCGACCTGCCCGAATCCATGATCTTGGCCGAGCTGGAGCAGTCCTGGCGCTCCTTCGCGTCGAACAGCCGGATCACTCCGGAACAGCTCGAGCAGATGTTTGGCCACGAGGGAAAGCACAAGATGCAGGACCAGTGGCGGCCCCAGGCCATCGACGGTCTGCGCAAGCGGCTGGTGATGGAAAAGATCCTCGAAGCCGAAAAGATCGAATGCACCCCGGAAGAGCTCGAGGCTGAAGTGGCCAAGCAGGCCGAGGCGAGCAAGATCTCCCTGGACGAAGCCAAGGAGTACTTCGAGAAGAACGGCTTCCTCCACTACCTGGAGCACGACGTCCGCGACCGGAAGCTCGTGGACTTCTTGCTGGCCCAGAGCAAAATCAAGAAGGGAAAGAAACTGTCTTACCTGGACTTGATGGAACAAAAAGAGTAAATTTGCCCTTATGAATTCCCATATGAGCACTTTGGTCCCGATGGTGGTCGAGCAGACCGGCGTGGGGGAGCGGGCCTACGATATCTTCTCCCGCCTTCTGAAGGATCGCATCGTCTTCATTGACGGTGAGATCCACGACGTGACGGCCGACCTCGTGGTAGCCCAGCTGCTCCACCTCGACGCCCAAGACCCGGAAAAAGACATCGCCGTGTACATCAACTCACCTGGCGGCAGCGTGACCGCAGGTTTGGCGATCTACGACACCATGCAGTTCCTCAACTGCGACGTGCAGACCACTTGTGTGGGACAGGCGGCCTCCATGGGGGCCCTTCTCCTGGCCGGAGGGACCCCCGGGAAGCGGTTTTCCCTCCCGTCGTCCCGTATCCTGATCCACCAGCCCTGGGGCGGTGCCCAAGGGCAAGCCCGGGACATTCACATCCAGGCCAAAGAGATCATTCGACTCAAGAACCTGACGATCGAGATCTTCGCCCACCACACCGGCAAAACGGTGGAGGCCATCGCCAAGGACCTCGAGCGCGACTTCTTCATGTCGGCTCAGGAAGCCCTCGATTACGGCTTGATCGATAAGGTTCTGGTGCGGGAGAAACATGGCGCGAAAAAATGACGTCCTCGACCATTGCTCGTTTTGCAAGAGACCTGCCAACCAAGTCACCCGGCTGATCACGGGCGAGGGCGTGGCCATCTGCAGCGACTGCATCAGTGCCTGCACCCGCATCATCGACCAGGAACAGAGCGAGGGCGGTGATTTCAGCCTCGGCGGAGACCTCCCCACCCCGAAGGAACTCAAGGAGTTCCTGGACCAATACGTGGTGGGCCAAGACGAAGCCAAGAAGGTCCTCTCGGTGGCGGTCTACAACCACTACAAGAGGATCAGCTCGCCCCTCGACGAAACCGGCGAGGAAGTTGAGATGGAGAAGTCCAACATCCTCATCGTGGGCCCCTCGGGGACGGGCAAGACCCTCCTGGCGCGAACTCTAGCCAAGAAGCTTCGGGTGCCCTTCGCCATCGCCGACGCCACGACATTGACGGAAGCGGGGTACGTTGGCGAGGACGTCGAGAATATCCTTTTGAAACTGATCCAGAGCGCCGGGGGCAACATCGCCGCCGCCGAACGGGGCATCGTGTTTGTCGACGAGATCGACAAGATCGGCAAGAAGGGCGAAAACGTCTCCATCACCCGCGACGTGAGCGGTGAAGGCGTCCAGCAGGCCCTCCTCAAGATCATCGAAGGCACCCAGGCCAACGTTCCTCCCCAGGGGGGACGCAAGCACCCCAACCAGGACTACCTGAAGATCGACACCACGAAGATCCTCTTCATCTGCGGAGGGGCCTTCGTGGGCCTGGACAAGATCATCCAGCGCCGGACGGCGAAGACGGCCCTGGGGTTTGGCAGCTCCGTTCAGCTCAAGCACGAGGAGTCCCACCATCAGCTCTTCGAGCAGATGCACCCCGAGGACCTCATCAAATTCGGGCTCATTCCCGAATTCATCGGCCGGCTGCCCATCATGGTGAGCCTCGATGAGCTGACCAGGGACGATCTGCTGCGCATCACCACCGAACCCAAGAATTCCATCATCCGGCAGTACCAGGTGGCCCTGAAGCTCGACAACGCCGACCTCCATTTTGAGAGGGCGGCCATCGAGGCCATCGCCGATCAGGCCATCGTGCGCAAGACGGGGGCCCGGGGGCTGCGGGCTATCGTGGAAGGCGCCATGCTGAACCTCATGTACGAGATTCCGTCCCTCCCTGGAAAGAAGAAGATCGTGATCACCAAGGAAGTCTTCTCGAAGGGTGAAATGCCGACCATTATCACCGACCCCGTCGAGATGACCAAACCGTGGGTTCGAGAGATCTTCGAATTTACGGGGAAGGCGGCGGGGTAGTCGGCAGATGCTGGGACTTCCCCGGGGCAAGGCGCTCAAGAAAGATTTACCTCTGCTGGTGGTGAAAGACGTGTTGATCTTCCCCCAGATGGTGGCCCCGTTTTTCGCCGGGAAGGGCCAGAGCGTCAAGGCCCTGGAAGTCGCCCTAGCCGAGGGTCAGGAGATCTTCCTGGTTCCCCCGAAAACGAAGGACGACGCGGTTTCCGAGAACGACCTGCACTCGCTTGGTGTCATCGCCGTGATCCTCCAGACCCTCAAGCTTCCCGATGGGACGGTGAGGGTGCTGGTGGAAGGACGCGAGAGGGCGAAGCTTGTCAAATATCAGCCCCGGCAGGACTACGTGAGGGCCGAGGTCCAGCCCCTCGACACCCCGGTGGACGTGCGCAATGAGGCCCTGAGCCTCACCCAGGTGGTTCTGACCACCTTGAAGGCCTACAAAGACCTCCAGGCCAAGCTCTCCAAGGAGAAGCTGTCCCTCCTGTGGGAGACGGACAAGACCGATACCCTGGTCGACCTTTTGGTGCCCCACCTCAACCTTCCCGACGAAAAGCGCCTGGAGTTCTTCCTCGAGACCAAGCCCCTGGTGCGGCTGGAGAACCTGGCCGTGACCCTGCAGGTTGAGCACGAGTTGGCGGGCCTCCAGCAGGAGATTCACAAGAAGGTGAAGGGCCGGCTCGAGCAGAACCAGCGTGAGTACTACCTCAACGAACAGCTGAAAGAAATCCACAAAGAACTGGGCCACGACGACGGAGACCCCACGGGCTCGGTGGACCTCAAGCGGCGGGTCGAGGCCCTCGACGCCCCGGAAGACGCCAAAGACAAAGCCCTGAAGGAGTGCAACCGGCTGGCCCGGCTGCAGTCCACCACCCCCGAGGCCGGCATCCTGCGCACCTACCTGGAGTGGTTCACCGACCTGCCCTGGGGCAAGAAGACCGAGGACCAGTCGTCCATCGCCCAGGCCGAAGTCGTCCTCGACGAAGACCACTTCGACATGAAGAAGGTCAAGCAGCGTATTCTCGACTTTCTGGCCGTCCGCCGGGTGGCCGACCGCTTGAAGGGTCCCATCCTGTGTTTGGTCGGTCCCCCGGGAACGGGAAAGACGAGTCTGGGCCGGTCGGTGGCCCGGGCCCTGGGACGAAAATTTGTCCGGATCAGCCTGGGGGGGGTCCGCGACGAAGCCGAGATCCGCGGACACCGCAAGACCTACGTCGGCGCCCTGCCCGGCAAGATCATCCAAAGCATGAAGAGGGCGGGAACCTCGAACCCCGTCTTCCTCCTCGACGAGATCGACAAGATGACCTCGGACTTCCGGGGCGATCCCGCGGCGGCCCTCCTGGAAGTCCTCGATCCGGAACAGAACGCCGCCTTCACCGACCACTACCTCGAAGTCCCCTACGACCTGTCGGACGTGCTGTTCATCACCACGGCCAACAGCCTCCACACCATCCCCAGGCCCCTTCAGGACCGGATGGAAGTCATCGAGGTGCCCGGGTACACGGACATCGAGAAGCAGAAGATCGCCGAGGGGTTCATCGTCCGCAAGCAGGCCAAGGAGAACGGCCTGGGGGACCATCAGGTGTCCTTTACCCCCGAAGCGCTCCAGACCATCATCCACCGCTATACCGCCGAATCGGGGGTACGCGGGCTCGAGAGGCAGATCGCAACGGTTCTCCGAAAGACCGTGCGCCGTTTGCTGGCCGAGGGCAAACTCGCCGTCGCCCATGCCGAGACCGAAACTCCATCCGAGCCGCTGACCCTGGTCATCGACGAGGACCAGGTGAAGGCCGACCTGGGGTTGCCCCTCTGGCGGGACGACAAGGCCCTCACCGAGGCCCGGCCCGGGGTGGCCAACGGCCTGGCGTGGACCGAGGTGGGCGGGAAGGTTCTTTCGGTGGAGGTCAGCCTCTTCCCCGGCAAAGGTGAACTCATCCTCACGGGCAGCCTGGGCGACGTCATGAAGGAATCGGCCCGGATTGCCCTGAGCTACTTGAAGGCCCACGGCGGCGCCTGGGGCCTGGCCCCCGATTTCGCCAAGGACCAGGACATTCATATCCACTTTCCCGAGGGCGCTATCCCCAAGGACGGCCCTTCGGCAGGAATCACGGTTATCGCGTCCCTGCTCAGCGCGTTCCGCGGGCTGCCGTTGACCGTGGGCACCGCCATGACCGGCGAGGTGACCCTCACGGGGCGGGTGCTCCCCATCGGCGGCGTCAAGGAGAAGGTGCTGGCGGCCCACCGCCGGGGCCTCGGACGGGTCTTCCTCCCCGAGGACAACCGCCGCGACCTCGAGGAAGTCCCCGAGGAAGCCGTGGAGGGCTCGCAGTTCCTGTTTGCCTCGACGGTTTCCGACGCCCTCCCGCTCCTTTTCCCCGAAGGGTCCTTCCCTCCCCCTAGTCTTTAGGGTCTTCCAGCACCCAAACCCCGGCGGGCACCTTCACCGGCTTTCCGTCTTGTCGAAGGGGCGCGGCCAGGGGGACCAAGGGGAACCGGAGGCCCGTGGCCGTCTTCACAGGGTCGTCGATCAGGAGCGGCAGCCGAAGGCGCTCGGCCAAGGATTGCAGGATGGAGGCCCGGGTGACCGGACTTCCCAGAAGAGTGTATTCGAGCCGGTGCACACTGCCCATGGTCCCCGAGAACACCTCTCCCCAGCTCAGCCCCATGGAAAAATCGAGGTCGGACGTCAGCCAGTCGGGGCGAACGTCGTTGTAGGTCATCCGGTACCCGAGAAACTCCTGGGCCAGGGCCACGGCCCGCTCCAGGTCGTCCTCCTGGCCTAGGGGGGCCCCAAAGCTGATAAGGAGCGTGTCTCCCAGAATCTTGTTGACGCTGCCGCCCCGGCCGTAGGTGAGATCCATCAGATCGGTGAGGAGCTCGTTGAGGAACGAGGCGTACTTGTCGGCGCCCACGGTTTTCCAGAGGCCCTGAATACGGTTGATCTTCACCTGAAGGATGGCTGCGTTCCCCAGGGACTCCCTGGTCGCGCTCACGCCCCCCTGAAGGATCCGGGCCAGCACGTCGCCCGAGAAGAACCGGGCCAGGGCCGCCTTGTCCTGGGCCAGGGACTCGTTGCGGTGTTCCAGGGCCTCTTCCTGGGTCTTGAGGTTTTCCACCATCTTGATGTGGGCCGTGATGTTGGAAAGCGATCCCGCCAGCCGCAGCACCTTTCCGTGCTCGTCAAACTCCCCGACGCCGCGGACCAGCATCCACAGGTAATCGCCGGCCTTGTTCTTCATCCGGAAGTACGACGAGAGGGCCGCCCCTTCCCCCCGGCAATAGGTTTGGATCGCCTGCTTGACGGCCGTGATGTCTTCTGGATGGACCCGGTCGAACCATTCCGATACGTTTTTGGTGAGCTCGAAGCTGGCGTATCCCAACAGGGCCTTCCAGCGGCCCGAGAAGTCCATCTCGTTTCGACGCAGATCCCACTCCCACAGGCCGTCCTGACTGCCCCGGAGGGCCAGGGAGAACTGCTGGGTTTCGGAAACGCTGCGCAGGGGCCGGACCATGCCGATGTAGCCGTCGACCTCACCCTGAAAGTCCCGCAGGACCACGGCGTTGATCTGGCAGCCGACCTCTTCCTTGGCCTTGGTCAGCAGCTTGATCCGGAACCCCGTCACCGCGCCGTTGGCCTCGATCTCGTGCCGAAACCGGCGCCTCTCGGTGGGGAGGGCCAGGATATCCTCGACGTGCTTGCGCAGGAGCTCGATGCGCGAATACCCGAGCCAGTGGCAGAAGGCGAGGTTGACGTCGACGAAGTAGCCTTCCTGAGTGGTGATGTACATTCCGTCCCGGGACGTGTCGAAGAACACCTTGTAGTGGTCGCGCTGGAGCAGCATCGTCCGCTAGCCTTGGGTCTTGGGGTCGGGGAGGGTCACCTGGAACTCGAGGAACTTCTCACTTTCAAACCGCACCCCCAGTTTCCCTCGGGCCTCTTTGACGAGCCGGCCCACCAGGGACAGTCCCACGCCTCGGCCGGCTTCCATGCCCACGGCCGCCGTGCTGACGCCATCGGTGAACAGGAACTTGATCCAGTCTGACTTTGTCCATTTGTCGAGCTGGTAGTCTTGCCACCCGTCCTCCTTGGCCTTGAGGCGCAGCGCCTTCAGGTCGAGGCCGGACCCGTCGTCCCTCACCGAAACTTCTACACCGCCCAGACTCCTTCGGGTGGTGACCGTCACGGTTCCGACCTCGGGTTTGCGGAGGTTCTCCCGGAGCACCGGGGCCTCGATCCCATGGACGACGGCGTTTCGGACCAACTGGAGGAGGATGTCCTTCCAGACCGCTTGCCGGGGGCCGAGGTGGGCCGGGTCCAGTCCGTCGGCCTTCAGCTCCGCCCGTTTTCCCCGGGCCTCCGCCGTCTGCCTCACCAGGGTTTCCAGCTGGACCACCAGGGCGTCCGGGGCCTTCTCGGCCTGGACCATCGACGACTGGAACCCCTGCAGTCTGCCGACCATGGCCGACATGCGGTCGCCAATCTCCTGAAACTCCCCGAACCTCAAGGCAAACCCCAGGAAGTCGCTGTTGGCTAGCACTTTCTTCTTCTGAAGGTCCTGGACGATGTCCTCCAGCCGGTGGGCCGCTTCGGCCACGAAATCGAGCTCCAGAAGGGCCGCCTCTCCCTTGATGCTGTGGAGAATTCGGAGTGACTGCTTGATGACTTCCTTGGGGGCGTTCTGCCCTGTCTCCATCAGGCGGTTGATCTGGGCCGTCTTGTCCTGGAACCCCAAAAGGAATTCGGAGAGAAGCGAGGGGTCGACGTGGAGGAGTTTGTAGAACAGCTCCATTTCCTGTTCCCGGTCGCGGTGCTGGAGGTCCAGCGTTTTCTTCAGGCGGATCTCTTCGGTCATATCCCGGACGATCACCATGGCCCGGACGACCTTTCCCTCTTCCACGATCCGGCGAAATTGGATTTGAACGTGCCGCTCTTGGGGAAGGCCGCCCGACCCGAGCCCGCCGGTCAATTCGAGGTCGCGGACGGGGTTGAGCCTCTGGACCACGGCGTCGTCGACGCCGGCATCAAAGAGGACCCCCAGAAAGTCCGGCCAGGAGGCCAGGGCCGACGGATTCGTCAGGGGAGAGAGCACCTCCTCGAGGCTCCGCCCGGCCAGGCCTTCGGTCTCTAGAATGGTTTCCAGGGCCGCCGAATAGAAGGGGCCCAGCCGGCCATCGGGGTCGAGGAGGAAGAGACCCTCATGGAGGTTGTCGAGGATGCTAACGTACTCCGACCTGGCTACAAGGTTGGCCTGCAAATTGTCCATGACCCGGTTGTACTGGCTGGCAATCTGCCCCACTTCCGTAAACGGTTCCACAGGCGCTCGCAACGAAAGGTTGCCCGTCTTGGCCTGGTCCTCCAGTGTTCGGTAGAGGTCATAAATTTCGGTGGACGCCTTATGCTCGGCGACGTTGAGTCCCTGCGCTTCCTCAAGGGCACCCACACGGATGGGCCAGACCTTGTTCAGCAGCCAGACGAAGACGAAGGACACCGAGAATGCCCAGAGTCCGCAGGCCGCGATCCCGAGAAACTGGACTCCAAACTGGGCACCTCGGCTCAAGCCTGTCTGCCAGAGCGCCTGGTCGCCAAAAAGGGCCAGAGCCAGAATACCCCAGGCGCCGCATCCCAGGTGGACCGGGATGGCGCCCACAGCGTCGTCGACCATCAGGCGGTCGAGGAGGGCTTCGATGCCCAACATGATGGGGCCCGCCAGGGCCCCCACAAGGATCGCCGAACCTTCGTTGAAGTAGGGAGCCCCCGCCGTGACGCCCACCAAGCCCGCCAGGGCACCGTTGATGACGAGGGAAACGTCGGGGAACCCCCGAAGCCTCCAACCCACCAGCAGCGTGACGATCATGCCCGCCGCCCCCGCCAGGGACGTCTTCACAATGATTCCCGGAACGTCGCCGTTCACGGCCAGCGTCGAGCCGCCGTTGAAACCGAACCAGCCAAACCAGAGGAGCAGCGTTCCAAAGATGGACGTCTGAAGCCCGGCTCCCGTGATCCGGTTCACCGAACCGTCTTCGTTGTACCTTCCGATCCGTGGTCCGAGGACCAGCAGGACGGCCAGGGAAATCCAGCCCCCCGTGGCGTGGACCACGGCGCCACCGGCGAAATCCAGAAAACCCATCTTCACGAGCCACCCGGTCTTCTCGCCCTCCAGGGCACCGCCCCAAACCCAATGCCCCAGGACGGGGTAAACGAACCCGGAGAACATCAGCGTGATCACGAGGTAGGAGCCAAACCTGATCCGTTCGGCAACGGCCCCCGAGACGATGGTCGCCGAAGTCGAGGCGAACATGGCGTGAAAAAGGAAGAAGAGCGAGGGCCACGTCTGTTTGAAGTTCATAACAAACTCTGACCCGCCGGTCAGGCCGAGCTGGGAAGCTCCAAACATCAGGCCGAACCCTAACAGCCAGTACACGAGGAGGGAGACCCCGAGGTCGGTGAGGACTTTCGTGGAAACGTTGATCGAATTCTTCGATCGGGTCATTCCCGATTCCAGCATGGCAAAGCCAACCCGCATGACGAACACGAGGGCTGACGCGACGACGATCCAGAGAACGTCTAGGTCCGAATGGAGGGGCACGATCTACTCCAGGCCCACCACAAGGAAGGCCTTTTCCTTGTGCCAGTTGAGGGGGATGACGAACACGGGCGGCTTGAGTCTGACCAGGATATCGTCGGGTCGTCCTTTGATGAGCATGGGAACGGAGATCAGGAAGTCGGCCCCAAAACTTCGTCGCACATTCCCGGCAATGGTGTTCGTCAGTTCTCCTACCATGTCCAGCAGCGTATCTTCGTCGGCTTCTTCGGCATCCAGGATAACCTTGGTCAGCTCGCTCAGAAGCACCTTGCCGGCCGTGAAGTAGATTCCCCCTTTCCGGGGACCCGAGATGCCGATCAGCCCCGTGTAGTCGAGGACGACAGGTTCGGCGTTCTTTACGTAGGGGATGCCCATGGCGGCCTCCTCTCCCGTGACCTGACCAAAGTATGTTGTGACGACTTCGATGAAAAACTTGAGTTCGACTTCGGTCATGGGGGGCCTCCTGCAACCCTGCGGATCTCGTCCACCAGCTGGGTTTCTGTAAAGGGTTTGGGGAGGAACGACTTCGCCCCCAGCTTAAGGGCCTTGAGGCCGGTCCCCGGGTCACTGAGGGCCGAAATCACGATGACCTTCACCGACGGCTTCAGGGCGAGAAGCCGGGACAGACAGGTCAGGCCGTCCATTTGGGGCATGGTGATGTCGAGGGTGACGAGGTCGGGGAGGGTGGTCTGGAACTGGTCCAGGGCCTCCTGTCCGTTGGTCGCCGTGGCCACCAGTTCCAGATTCAGGGGAGAGAGGTACTTCTGGATGGCCCGGCGCATGATGCTGGAATCGTCGACGATCATCAGTTTCATGGCGATGGATCATCAAGAATCATGCCAATCGGTACAGGACAGGGCAACTCCTGACAGAATAAGTCATATACAAGATATCCCGCCCTGGAACGCCCGCTTCCTTTCCTCCCTGGCGGAAGGATTCAGGCACAGGAATGTAGAACGGGGCTTGGAATCCCCGGGGACATGTCCTACACTAAAGCTATGGAAGTCAGCTTCTGCCCTGATTGTTCCCATGCGGTCCCACCCCACTATCTGTTCTGTCCCCAGTGCGGTGCCGACCTCAGCCATACCCCGGACTTCGAGGGGTTGCTTGACCAGTGCCTGAAACCCTTGGAAGAAATGGAGTGGAGGAACAACCGCCACCGGCTCGCCCTGCTCCTGACGAGGCTGGAAGTTCTCGAGGAGGGCCTCGGCCTCTTTTTGGAAGAAGGCAGAAAAGATCCCCGGGCCTCGTGCCGATAAGGGAACCATGAAGCCCCTGGTCCTCGCTCTCCTTGTGTTTCTCGTTGCGGCGGCTGTGCCGGCCGAGGTGGTCTTCGGAAATCTCGACCTCGACGCCCAGTCCCGGCTGCTCTTTTCGGCGCGAAACACCGCAGCCTCGGGCGTCGACTACCAAGTGTGGTTTCCATCGGATCTCGCGGCGGGGACTCCCCCCGAGCCCCTCACGTTCTTTCCGGAGTCGGCTACCTACCTCCCGGCCCTCGGGCAGCTTCAGATTCATAACCGGTTTGGCGTTTGGCGTCTGGATCCCAACACGTTGAAGACCTCCCTCGTGTCCGGGTCGGTCTTCGGCCAGGACCCCGGCCTGGGCGAGGGAAAGCCTCTCCCGGTCGCTTACTCGCCCGACGGCCGTTCGGCCCTGGCGTTCCGGCCGACCAGCACGGTCTCCGGCACCCTGGAGTGGCGAGACCTCACGGACTCGGCCCGAACCTCGGTCACCACGGACATTGCCCTGTCTTACCGCAATTTTCCGGCCCTCTGGTCCCCCGACGGCCAGTTCTTTGTGTACGAGAAGCAGGGTTCCCTTTTCTATTACTCCTTGCGCCAGGCCAAGGAAAAACGCGTCCCCGACGAGGACCTGCGCCGTATCGGTCCCGGCCTTCTGAGCTGCGTGGTCTGGGGTTCGGGCGGAGAGCTGTACTACGTGGCCGAGCAGGTTCTCTACCGAATCCTGCCCGAAGAGTTCTTTACCAGAAGTCTCTACCGCGGCCAGTTCCAAACCTGGGGAATCACCGGAAAGCTTCCCTTTCCCTTTCGGCCCGCCAGCGACCGCTATTGGCTCGCACCCGATGGCCGGACCGTGCTGTTCAACCTGGGGGGCCGGACTCTCTTTGTCTATCCGCTGGAATACCTCGACTTCTACCAGGCGGCCCGGCTTTCGCCGTTGACCTACCTTCCGCTTCCCCAGAGCCTCTCCCTCAAGAAGGTCCTGTGGACTAAGGACAACCGGATCACCCTGCTCACTTCGAGCCTCCGGGGCGGAAAGGAGGAGACCCAGGTCTTACGGCTCGCCCCGACCTCGGTCCAGACCCTTGACCCGGGGAAGGGCGTGGTCCTCGACCTGGCGGTGTCTCCCGACGAGGCTTCAGTGTTGGTGGTTCGCAAGGACGGGGTGTCCGTCCGCGATCAGGTGACCTTTACCGAGCGCAAATTCGTGGCCCTGGCCGGCCTGGCCGCCGCCTTCTGGAAGGATCAGACGACGGTGCTCGCCGTGGGCCAAAACTCGACGGTCTCGATCAGCCTCACCGATGGGTCGATCCGGACCCTGCTCCTGGGCAGCTTCGACCAGGTCGGGAGCCTCGACAGTGGCCAAATGATTGCACGCCAGGGCACCTCGTGGTTCGTCTGGCAGCCGCCTTCGGGCCCCCTCCCGGGGTACTGGAAGTCGCCTTCCTCGGACTTCAAGATTATGGCGGCCCAGTCGGCCAACCCGGCATTTCGTGTCTTCACCACCGATTTGCCCTCGGGTCCCTACAAGAACGCCATCCTGGTCCGTGACCTGAAGGCCCTGACCACAAAACCCCTCCTTCAGCCTCCCGAGAAAGCCTACGAGGCCTTCCCGGTCGCCGAGGCCGGATCGGAAGACCCCCCAGGCGACGGTCAAAGTTCGCCCTTCCGCCACGGTTCCCGGGTGAGGGGCCGGGAGATCGTCCTCGCCATCGACGCCACCGATTCGTCCGAAGGGCTGCCCGAGGTTCTGCGGTCCCTCCGCGAATGGGGCTTTCAGGCGACGTTCTTCGTGAACGGCGAGTTTTTGCGGCGCAATCCCCAGGCAGCCAAGGAGATCGCCGAGAGCGGCTTCGAGACGGCCAACATGTTCCACATCCCCCTCGATCTCACCGACCCCGGCTTCGTCATCACGCCCAGCTTTGTCCGTCAGGGGCTGGCCCGCCAGGAGGACGATTGGTTTGCCGCCACGGGCCACGAGCTGGGGCTTTTGTGGCACGCGCCAGGCTGGGTGGTTACGGCGGCTACGGCCGAGGGAGCCAAGGCCGCCAACTACAAAACCATCGGATCAGACCTCGTGATCGCCCTCGGCCCGAACAAAACCGTGGACGTTCCGGCCGTCATCGAGGCCCTGCTGAAGGCCAAGAAACCGGGCTCCATCGTGCCCTTGACCCTGGGGATGAAAGACAGTACAACAGGGGAAAGTTTTTTC
>JAHFSN010000104.1 GCA_023265735.1 Spirochaetaceae bacterium
GGTCACGTTCACGGTTCCGCCGAGGGCCTCCCTGAGGGCCTGGGAATCCGGATGGTCGGAGTTGAAGTTGTGGGTGGAAAGGATGATCTGGCCGTCGGTCGAGAGGAGGGTGGTCATGGTCGAAAGGGACGCGGGGACGTCCTTGGGCAGGGTGAAGAGACTCTGGAGACTCGTTTGGGCTGCCCCCAGGATCTGGCCTACGGCCCGGGGATCACTGCGCCCGGGGGAGGAGCGCAATTCTCCGATCACCCAGGTTTCCACCGCGGCCGCAGTGGTTCTCGCCTGGGCAACGAGGGCCTCGTCGAGGGCGCCTGTCAGCTGCTGATCAAGCAACCAGAAGAGGACGGCCGTCCCCGCCGCCAGGACCAAGCCATTGGCGGCCACCGACCAGAGGGTGACCCGGACTCGAAGTCCGAACTTCACCCCTCGGCTCCGACCCCGATCTGATAGCCCCGGCCCCGGAGAGTTCGAATGAGCTTCTCGGGAGCATCGGCATCAATCTTCTTGCGCAGGTAGTTGATGTAGACTTCGATGACGTTCGTGGAGGTGTGGAAGTCGAGGTTCCACACGTGCTCGGCGATCATGTTTCGGGTGACCACCCGCCCCTGACACCGAAGCAGGTATTCCAAAAGGGCGTACTCCTTGTTCGAAAGTTCGATGGTCCGTCCAGCCCTCTCCACTTTCCGCGTGAGAAGATCGACAGTCAGGTCACCGTACTCCAGGCGGTTGCCCGGGGCACTGTCCTTCTTCCGCAGAAGAGCCCGTACCCTGGCCAGAAACTCCTCGAAGGCGAAGGGCTTCGAGAGGTAGTCGTCGGCCCCGGCGTCCAATCCGGCGATCTTGTCGGCCACGGCACCCAGGGCCGAGAGCATGAGGATGGGGACTCCGAGCCTAAGCTGGCGGAGCTCCCGGCAGACCTCGATGCCGCTGCGCCCGGGGAGGATCACGTCAAGGACAATGAGGTCCAGGGCCTTCCCGCGCGCCATCCGAAGCGCCTCGTCCCCGTTGGCCACCAGGTCCACTTCGTATCCGGCCTCGATCAACCCCTTGCGCAGAAACTCGGCGATCTTCTCCTCGTCCTCGACGACTAATACGACCATAACCTTCTCCTCATCTTACCATCTACACACCGAAAACTTCCGAAGGAAACAAGAAACTCCCCGTCAGATTCTTTCTGAATGACAATTCATTAACTTGACGTTCGCGAAGCCTATCGCTATTTTCTGAACCAGAGTTCACTATGCCCAAGAGAATCCCGAATCTATCCGAGACCATCCTAACCCAGGCCGCCAACCTTTTCTCTAAAAATGGCTACGACGCCGTGGACATGAAGCAGGTCGCCGCCGAAGCGGGGACGTCGGTAGGAAACCTGTACAATTACTTCCAGTCGAAGCCGGCCCTCTTTCTGGCCGTCAAAGGGCTATGGAAGTCCAATCTTGTCGATGCGTGTCGAACCATACTAACATCGGACGCACCCCTAAAGGAACGGATCCTGGCCGTGCTCCACCGCTTCTATGACAACATCTCGAACTGGCATGGCCTCTGGGCCGAGTTCATGTCGTGCCGAGAGGGCCGAGAACACCTTCACGAAGTCCGCGCCAAAACCGCCCACAAACAACCCTGGGCCCTCTCCCCCGAAGAGTTGGAACTGGTGGGGATGCTGGGCGCTCTTTTGCTCAATCAACCGACCAGCCAGCCCCCTTTCCGGTGGGGTTTTCTGGTCATTACAGCCGCCCTCCAGATGGCCACGCGCCACCCCTCCTACAAAGAGGATAACTGGAAATTCCTTGAAACCTTGGTGGACAAAATATGAGATATCTATGGACAGTATTCCTGGGTCTGGCGGTCTTGTCGGGACTGTCGGCCCTCACCGTCGACGAGGCGGTCAAGCAGGCCAAGGACCACAACCTGGGGCTCCAGACCGAAGACCTCAAGCTCGCCCAGAAGACCGACGAGAAGAATTTTGCGTCGAACCGGCTGTACCCGACCATCGACGCCAGCACGACGCTTCTCCGACTCAACAACCTGAACTTGGCCCAGGACGAGGCGCTCTGGTTGGGGGTCACGGCTGCGTCGAACCACGGCACCCCCGTGCCCTTTCCGAGCGCGTCGTATGACAAGGAAGACTACCATTGGATCTGGTCCACCGGGCTGAAGTTCCAGTTCATCCTCAACCCCGCGGTCTTCCGGGGCATTACCCAGACCATCATCGACTACGACAACGCCCGGATCTCCCGGGACGCGGCCGGGGCCCGGCTCGACCGCGACGTGCGCAAGACCTTCTACCAACTTCTGGCCCTCCACGAGGCGACCAAGGTCTTTGAGTCCCAGCTCAAGGTCGCCGACGACCGCTACCGGCTGGCCAAGCTCAACGCCGAGGCCGGCCTGGGGTCCGATATCGCGGCTCTCCAGTCCCAGGTGGCCTTCGAGAACCGCAAGCCCATCTTGGCCGACCAGAAGGTCAACGAGGACAACGCCCTTTCGGCGTTCCGGCTCCTGCTCAACGTGCCCGAAGCCACGCCCCTGACCCTCGACGGAAGCCTCGACGTCGACCCGGCGGTCCGCAAGGAACTCTCGGGCCTCGACGTGGAGACCGTGGTCAAGCGCTACCTCGACGGACGCTGGGACGTGGAGGCCATCAAGGGAACGTCCAAGAGCCTGGAAAACCTCGCCAAGCTCCAGGCCGACAGCCTGTGGCCGACGCTCATCTTTGGCTTCTCTATGGACCCTTCGGTGTCCGCGCCGTTCAAGTCGGACACCTGGAGCAATCCGGCGTACTCCAAATACAACTGGTCCCAGACCAACGGAGCCCTCAGCGCCACCCTCGACTGGCGGCTCGACAGCTTCATCCCGGGGTCCACGACCCAGATGCAAATTAAAGACAGGGAACGCCAGGCCCAGCAGGCCCGCCTGGGGGTCGAGCAGACCCTCCGGGCCGGTGAGAATGAGATTCGCTCGATCATCGGGCGGCTGAAAAAGTCCGCCGTTTCCCTGGAGGGACTCCAGCTGGCCCTCTCCCTGGCGGAGAGGAGCTCCAAACTCACCGAGGATGGCTACCAGGCCGGAACCCAGAGCCTCACCGATGCCCAGGACGCCGACCTGGCCTACCAGACGGCCCGGCTGCAGTATCTGAATGAAGAGCTGGCCCTCCAGGCGTCCCTGGCCGACCTCGAGTACGCCCTGGCGGCGGACCGCAAGGAGTGGCTCCATGGCTGATATCACCGCCAACCTCGACCCCGACGCCCAGCTCGACCACCGGCACTGGGCCCTGCCCGTGCTGGTGACCCTCATCGGCGTGTTCATGTCCATCCTCGACACGAGCATCGTGAACGTGGCCATCTCGTCCATCATGACGGTGTTCAACACGGACACGTCGGGGGTGGAATGGGTGTCGACCGGGTACATGCTGGCCATGGGCATGGTGACGCCGCTCACGGGCTGGCTGGGAGACCGGATCGGTCTGAAGCGCCTGTACCTGTGGTGTTTGGTGGCGTTCACGGCGGGTTCGGTCCTCTGCGCCGCGGCCTGGAACATCGAAAGTCTCATCGCGGCCCGGATCATCCAGGCCCTGGGCGGCGGCATGCTCATGCCCGTGGTGATGTCGATCATCTACCGCCTCGTCCCCCGGGAGCAGATGGGTGGCGCCATGGGCATCTTCGGCATGGCCATCATCGTGGCCCCCGCCGTCGGCCCCACATTGGGCGGCTACCTGGTGGAGTACGTCGACTGGCGGTGGATCTTCACGATCAACCTGCCCGTGGGTATCCTGGGCGTCGTTCTGGGTCTGTTCTTGATTCCCGAGTTCGCCCGGCACCCCGACAATAAGAAGTTCGACCTGCCAGGGGCCATCACGGCGGCCCTGGGCTTTGGCGGCCTGCTGTTCGTCCTCTCCAAGGGCAACGACTGGGGGTGGACCGACGAGCGGACGGTCCTTCTGCTGGCGGCCAGCTTGGGCATCCTCGTCATCTTCGTCCTCATCGAACTCTGGTCCCCGGAGCCCCTCCTCGACCTCAAGGTCTTCGCCTTCCCCAGCTTCACCCTGGCCAACTTGGCCCTTATCGTCACCGCCATCGCGATGTTTGCCGGGCTGTTCTACATTCCTCTGTTTCTCCAGTCCACCCGGGGCATGGGCGCCATGGAGACCGGTGTTCTGATGTTCCCGTCGGCCCTGGCTTCGGGCATCTTCATGCCGATCTCCGGGAAGCTCTACGACAGGTTCGGCCCCCGGGTGCTCATCATCGCGGGACTCCTGCTGATGGCCTTCACCACGTGGCTGCTGGCGGGGATCACCCTCGACACAAGTCAAAGCGAGATCACCTGGTGGCTCATCTGGCGAGGCGTGGCCATGGGCCTGTGTATGATGCCCATCCAAACCGCGGCCATGAACGACATCCCCGTGCATTTGGTCAGTCGGGCCACGTCGGTGACCGCCATCAACCGCAACATCTCGTCGTCCTTCGGCATCGCAATCATGACCCTGCTCGTGTCCCAGCGGAATACCTTCCACACGGCCCGGATGTCGGACAGCGTCGGGCCCGATAACGTGAGCTACATCTCCTGGCTGACGGCCAATCCTGGGGTCGGCCCCACGGTGTTCCACAGCACCATGGCCAAGCAGGCCTTCGTCTTCGCCATCCAGGACATTTTCCTCCTGACCGCCATCTTCGTCCTCTCGGCGGTCATCCCCTCGTTCTTCCTCAGAAAGAAAAGCAAACCTCAGAAAGCCGACGGTCCAGCCGTCATGATGGAGTAAACATGAACAAGAAACTGATCCTCGCCGCCGTCGCAGGGGCCATTGTGCTGGCCCTGGTGGCCATCGTCGGGTGGTACTGGTACGAAGGGGACCACTTCGTCACCACCGAAGACGCCCGGGTGGCCGCCAACCTGGTGGCCATCAGCCCCGAAATCCCCGGCAAGATCCTCGAATGGAACGTCAAGGAGGGAGACGTCGTCCGGGCCGGCGACGTGCTGGGCCGCCAGGACCTGGGGAACATCCTCAGCACCGGGGCCATCAACACCTCGACCCTGGCCACCATCGGCAGCATCAGCGCCGAAAAGGCCGCCATCAAGTCGCCCATCTCGGGCCAGGTGATCCGCTCCAGCGCCGTGCTGGGTCAGATGGCCGTCCCGGGCACCAACCTCGCCGTGGTCGCCGACACCGACGAGCTGTTCATCCAGGCCAATATCGAAGAAGGCCGCATCGGCCGGGTCCGGGTGGGCCAGACCGTCGACCTCAACATCGACGCCTTCCCCGGAATCACTTTCCACGGCCGGGTCGAGACCATCGGCCGCGCCACGGCTTCGACCTTCTCCCTGCTCCCCACCCAGAACTCCGGGGGCAACTACACCAAGGTGACCCAGATCGTCCCCATCAAGATCCACCTGTTGGACACCCTCGACAAACCCCTGCTCGTGGGGATGAACACGAGCATCCGGATCCAGCTGGATTCGCTTCCCCCCAAGGAGACCCATTGATGAAAGCCTTTTCCCTCATTCTTGCCAGCGCCCTGGTCTTGGCCTCGTGCGCCGGGGGCCCCGAGGGCGCCCTGGAACTGAAGGCCGGCACCCCCGTTCTGCAGACCCTCAAGCGGTCGGTGGAACTCTCGGGGGTCCTGGCCCCCGTGGAGACCGCCACGGTCTACGGAAAACTCTCGGGCCAGGCGTCGCGGATTGCCGTCGACGTGGGCGCCCGGGTGAAGAAGGGCGACGTGCTTCTGGAGATCGACGCCCACGAGCTGGGGGCCCAATTGGCCCTGGCCCAGGCGGCGGTGGCCACGGTGAAGCAGCAGGCGGCCCAGGCCCTGGTGGGCATCGACACCGCCAAGACTAACTACGACCAGGCCAAGCGCTACCTCGACCGGATCAACAGCCTCGAAGACCGCTCGTCGCTTTCGAAGAACCAGCTCGACGACGCCCAATCGAAGGTCGACCTGACCCAGCGGGCCTGGGAGTCGGCCAAGCTGCAGTACAAGACCCTCAACGAGTCGGGGCTGGCGCAAGCCCTGGCCCAGGCCGACGTGGTCAAGTCGCAGATCGCCAACAGCGTCCTCACCAGCCCCATTAACGGCGTGGTGACCAACAAGAACATCAACCCCGGCGAGCTGACCAGCACCAGCAACGCCCTGTTCGCCATCGCCGACATCTCGCGGCTGAAGCTGCAGGGCACCGTCAGCCAGGACGTGGTGAGCCTGTTGGGCGTGGGCCTCAAGGTCACCGTCAGCGTCGATGGGCTTCCCGGTCCCCTGGAGGGCCGGCTCACCCAAATCGGGCCCGTGGCGGCCACCAGCGGCCAGTACTTCCCCGTCGTCGTGACGATCGACAAGCCCGGCAAAGCCCTGGCAGGGATGACGGCCCGGGTCGGTCTGGAGGTCACGGCCCCCGAGGCGCCGGTGCTGCCCCTGTCGGCGGTGAAGGTGGACCAAGGCCGGGCTTGGGTGTTCCTGGTGGAAGACGGCAAGGCCCGGCAAACCGAAGTGGGCCTGGGCTTGTCGGACGGCCGGTCGGTGCAGGTGGTCTGGGGACTGAAGGCCGACCAGGTGGTCGCCCTGACCAATGTGACACTGCTGACCGATGGGATGGCGGTAAAGGCCCGTACGTAGCTAGGGCTTGGATCTCGGCTCAAGCCGCTGACGCGTCTTGAGCCTGGGAGTTTTGGGGCCTGCCCCAAAACTCCAGGACTTTGCGAAATGACGGTGTCCGGCGCTTACACACGAGACGGTTCCTCCTAGGAGAAGCGAAATACGATGGCAACTATGAAAACGGCTCTTGTTGTTGGGGCTTCTCGGGGATTGGGACTGGCCATCGCGGAGGAACTGCTCAAGCGGAATTGGCATGTCATCGGGACAGTAAGGCAGGACAAAGGAACTAACCTCCATGAACTGTCTGAGAAATGGCCCGACGCGCTGCAGGTGCAGTGTTTGGACATGACGAACCCGGCCCAACTCGAAGACCTCGAATCCAGTCTGACGAACCGTCCCCTCGACCTTCTCT
>JAHFSN010000105.1 GCA_023265735.1 Spirochaetaceae bacterium
GAAGGCCGTGGAGGCCAAGGTCACCACGGGCCTCGCGCCGGTGTGGGACCTCAATGGTCCCCATCTCGAGGGTCACGAAGTGGTGGAAGAGGGACCTTTCCTGGGACTGGTGGCCCAAACCCAGGAAGCCAAGACACCGGTCTCGGTCTTCGAATGGGTGGACTTTGAAGAGAGCCCCTCCCAGGTGGACCGGGGGCCCCAGTCGGTATTTCGCACCTGGACAGTTCGTCTGGAGCCGGGCCAACCGTTCCGCCTTCGAAAACTTGCCGTGGTGGGTGACTTGGCCGAGCTGAAAACCCTGGTGGCCCGGGGCTTCGATGCCTTGGGATCGGCCCACACCGAATCCTGGGGGGCGCTGTGGTCCCGGGCCGATGTCCGCATCAGCGGTGACCAGGAGGCCGACCAGGCCCTCCGGTTCAGTCTCTATCAGCTTCTGTCGGCGGCCCCGGCGTTCCCCGAGGGGGCCGCCCTCTCCATCCCCGCCCGGGGCGTCTCGGGCCAGGTCTACAAGGGCGCGGTGTTCTGGGACACCGAGATCTTCATGCTTCCGTTCTTCCTGAATGCCTTTCCCCAGACGGCCCGAAGCCTCCTCCGGTACCGCATCGAGGGGCTTCCGGGGGCCCTGGCCAAGGCAGCCGAATACGGCTATCAGGGGGCCTTCTACGCCTGGGAGAGCCAGGACGGCGGCCGGGACGCCTGCACGCTATTCAACGTAAACGATGTGTTTACGGGCCGTCCGCTGCGGACCTTCTTCCGGGACAAACAGATTCACATCACCAGCGACGTGATCCTGGCCCTGCATCAATACCTGTTGACCACGGGCGACCGCAGCCTCTTGGAACAGGGGGGAGCACAGGTTTTGGCGGAAGGGGCCCGGTTCCTTCTGTCGTGGATGGTATGGAGGCCCGACAGGGGACGGTACGAGCTCCTCGATGTGACGGGTCCCGACGAGTACCACGAGCGGGTCGACAACGACTACTGGACGAACTTCACGGCAAAGAAGGCCCTCGAGGCTGCCGTACACTGGCTGGATTCTCTGGAGGCCGAGCCGACCCTCGGGTCCCGGATCCGCGAGGTCCTCGACCAGTTTTACCTTCCCCCTAGCGACCCGGACGGCGTTCTTCCCCAGTTCGACGGTTACCGGCGTCTCGAAGATGCCACCCCCGCCGTGCTCCGGGGTCGTCAGAAGCATCCCCACGAATACTGGGGCTGCGGAGACGGCCTGGCCCGGTGGACCCAGGTGATCAAGCAGGCCGACGTGGTCCTGGCCCTGGCCCTCTTTCCCGAGGACCATTCCGAAAGCCAACAGCGGGCCAACTGGGAATTCTACGAGCCCCGAACGGAGCACGGTTCGAGCCTGAGCGCCTGCGCGTACGCCATCACCGCGGCCCGGCTGGGCAAAACCGACCTGGCGTACCGGTACTTCCTGAAGACGGCCACCATTGATCTCACCGGCGAATCGAAACAGTACGTGGGCGACCTGTACATCGGAGGAACTCACCCGGCGGCCAACGGCGGTGCCTGGATGACCGTGGTCTCGGGGTTCCTGGGTCTGACGCGCCAAGGGCGCCGCCTGTCCTTGGCGCCCCGGCTTCCCGGGGGCTGGACAGGCGTCAGCCTCGCGGTGGGAGTCGAGTCCGACACCGTCGACCTCCGCGTCGAAGAAGCCGTCACCTTGGCCGCCCGGGCTCCCTTTGCGCAGCCGTTGCGGGTCGACCTCTACCACCGATCTCTGGAATGGTGGGGTCACAAGCCCCTGGTTCTGCCCCGGGACCCCCGGCTTCCGTGGCAGTTTCCGGGTCGGGCGGCCTTGTTTGACCTCGATGGTGTGCTCGTCGATACCGCCAAGTACCACTTCCTGGCCTGGCGGCGGCTCGCCCTTTCCCTAGGCTTCAACTTCACCGAGACCGAGAACGAGCAGCTCAAGGGAGTGAGCCGACGCCAAAGCCTCGAGATCATCCTGGGCCTCGGCGGCGTTTCCCGGACCGAGGCGGAAAAGGACCAGCTCTGCGACCAGAAGAACCGCTGGTACGTTGAGATGATCGGCGGCATGGACGCCTCCGAACTTCTTCCTGGCACCGTGGAGTACCTCGAGGCTCTCCGGGGCCAGGGGGTGATGGTCGCCCTGGGGTCGGCGAGCAAGAATGCCGGCACCATCCTCGAAAGGACGGGGATCACCCGGTACTTCGACGCGGTCATCGACGGCACGAAAGTGGAGAAGTCCAAACCCGACCCCGAGGTCTTTGTGGCGGGGGCCCGGGCCCTGGGGGTGGCCGCGTCGGAATGTGTGGTCTTCGAGGACAGCCGTTCGGGATTAGCCGCGGCCCGGGCCGGCGGGATGGCCAGCGTAGGCATCGGGTCGGCGCGGGATCTGCCCGAGGCCGACGTGGTGGTCCCAGGGCTGAGCCACCTCCTCTAGGTTTTGGTTGTCGCACCGCCCCGTCGGGTTTACGATAGTGCCCCGGAGGCGGTCATGAGTATCCTGATCCGTTGGGGAGCCCTGGCGGTTCTGTTGGTCAGTTGCGGCGTGGGAGCCAGCCCGCCCGCCTCCCGGGCCGTCCTGGGTCAGACCCTCCGATACGACCCCAACGTGGCGGTGGCGGCCCTCAAACCGGTATCCCTCACCTTCTGGACCCAGGTCGATCAAGAGGAAATCTACCGAAAACTGGTGGATGACTATACGGCCCTCCACCCCAACGTCCGCATTGACCTGGTCTCCTCGAGCTACCAGGACCATTTCCCCAAGCTCCAGGCCGCCTTGAGCGCCGGCATTGGTCCCGATCTCTTCCACTTCCACAACGCCTTCCACCGGGAGCTCGCGGCCTACATGGAGCCGTACCCGGAGGCGGTGCTCCCACGGGAAGCGTTAGAACAGGACTTCCGTCAGGTGGGAGCCCACCGGATTGACGGAAAAATCTACTACCTCGATACGGGGCTCATGACCAGCTGCATCTTCTACAACACCAAGGCCTGGGCCGAGGCAGGGCTCACCGCCGCCGACATTCCCCGAACGTGGGATAAACTGAGGGCCGTCGCCGTTCGGCTGACGAAGCGGGACTCCCAAGGCCGAGTGATTCAGGCCGGATTCAATCCCAACGGTATCGGCTGGTCGTTGGTGACCGCCATGAACTACCAGCAGGGCCTCCGGATGTTCAGTTCCGAGGGAGAGAGCCGGCCCCTGATTGTCTCGCCAGCCACTCGAAGGTCCCTCGACTGGCTGAAGGCCCTGTACAAACCCGGAGGACCGGCCGACGCCAAACTCCCCGAGTTCCACGAGTCTTTTGCCCAGGGCTCCAGCGCCATGATCTACGGCTGGGGCTGGGTCAACAACTGGCTGGCCAAAAACAACCCCGAAACGCCCTTTGACACGTTCCCTCTTCCCTCGTGGACCAAAACCGTGCCGCCGGCCTACGACCGCAACAACGGGGAGTCCACTCCCTGCGTCAACAAGGACAGCTCGGCCGAAAAGAAAGCCGTGGCCTTCGACCTGATCAAATTTTTCCTGGCATCCGACGAGTACCTGCAGATGATCGACCAGAAGTTCAGCCTGGCCCCCAGCAAGCGGTCCCTTTCCGAGAAGAAGCTCTTCGGCGAACGGGTCTTTTCCTCCTTTTCGGCCATCCTCGATCGCACGGTATGGCCAGGGACCGTCCCCGTGGACTACGAAGGACTTCTGACCAGCCGTCTGATCGACCCGGTCGTCCTCGACCACGTGGGCTTCCAAGAGGCCCTGGAAGCCACCCAAAAAGGCCTTGTCGGCCTCTTGGCGACCCAGAATTTTCGGTCCCGGGAAGGGGACTACGCCCACGCCGGAGAGTTCTCCCCAGCTCCCTAAGCCGGGATCGACAAAGTCCAAATTTTTCCCAAATTCCCCCCTCAAAAGGCACGAAATCCCGGAAAAGTCATCTTTCGGGGTCCTCGGAACGGCCCTAGCATCGTCCCAACGACCGGGGCTTCGGGGGGATTCCTCCCGTTCCGGCGTGCAAAAAGGAGGAAAGGATGAAGAAGTTCATCGGCATCCTGACGGCCGTTCTGTTGGCCGCTTCGGCATACGCCCAGACCGTCGAGCTGAAGGTCCAGCTCAACCGGGACACCCCGGAGAATAAGGCCCGGATCGCGGCCGTCCTGGACAAGGCCAAACGATTCGAGGCCGCCTATCCCAACATCAAAGTGAAGGGAGTCAACATCGAGTACGACAACACGGGAGAATTCTTTGTGAAGCAGGCCGCGGGCCAGGCTCCCGACGTCCTGACGGTCTGGGCCACCGAGGCTGCCCTGCTGTCGAGCAAGAAGTGGGCCCTGCCCCTGAATTCCTACGTGGAAGGATGGGCCAAGAAGGCTTGGTACAATCCCAACTCGTTCGATGCCTTCACGATCAAAGGAACCATCTACGGCGTCCCTGACGACAACTACGTCAAGCACGTGCTCTACAACAAGAAGCTCTTCACCGCTGCAGGAGTCCCCTTCCCGAAGAACGACTGGACCTGGGACGACTTCCTGAACGCGGCCATCAAGACCACCGACAAGGCCAAGGGCATCGCCGGTTTCGCTCCCATGGGCAAAGGCGCCGAAAGCGGCTGGGGGTTCAGTGACTTCATCTACCAGGCCGGCGGAGAGGTGGAAGTCTTTAAGGGCGGCAAGGCCTACGCCGCCTTCGATTCCGCCGAGGCCGTGGCCGCTGCGCAGTTCTTCAAGGATCTGAAGTGGAAGTACGACGTGATCCCCGCCAAGTGGGACCTCGGCTGGGGTGACGTGTTCAACGTCTTCGGTGCCGGACAAGCCGCCATGTGTTTCGACGGAGATACGGGCCGCGCGGTGGCCATCAACAGCCTGAAGATGGATCCCAAGGACATCGGCATCGTTCCCATGCCCAAGGGCAAGGGTCCCAAGGGCCGCCAGGCGGGAGTCCTCGGCGGACACTTCTGGATCATCAACGCGGCCAGCGCCAAGACCAAGGCCGTGCAGGACGCCGCTTGGAAATGGATCGACTTCGAGCGCTACGACGACTCGGCCCTTCGCGACATCCAGAGCCAGATCGACGACGCCCGGGCCAACAAAATCTACCGCGCCCTGTTCGTGTACTCGCCCCTGCTGCCCAATGCGCCGTACATCGCCAAGGAGCGCAAACTCCTGGAAGACAATCCCGACGCCGCCGTGGCCTGGGGAGACGAGGCCTTCCTGAAGTTCCTCCCCACCACCGGCCACGTGGAGCCCTCGGTGGAAGCCCAGAAGGCCTATAGCCCGGCCCTCAGCTCGGTGGTCCAAACCCTCCTGAGCGACAAGAATGCCGACCCGGCCAAGGTCATGAAGGATCAGAGCGCCCGGTTCCAGAAGGTTCTGGACGAGGCCAACAAGAAGCTCTAGCCCCTGTCTGAACGGCGGGCCCGGTTCGCCCGGGCCCGCCGACTTTTTTTCGAGGTGATTCATGAAAACCCGTCGCCGATCGTGGATCGGACTCTTGTTCCTGGTGCCAGCCTTCCTGGTCTTTGGCCTTTTTCAGTGGTACCCGATCTTCAGCAACTTCGTCCTGGGCTTCCAGGAATACACCCCCGGCCTCGACCCCACCTGGGTCGGCTTTGACAACTATTCCGCGATCTTCGCCGACGACCGCCTCTACGTGGCCGTCCAGAACACCTTTGTCTACGTGGGAATCTGCTTGGTTATCGGTTTCCTCCTTCCCATCGCCGTGGCCATCGCCATCTCATTGCTCCGCCGGGGCAAGGGCTTCTTCCGGATGGCCGTTTATGTTCCGAACATCATCCCCGCCGTGGCGACCTACATCATCTGGCAGTGGATCTACAATCCCCAGTTTGGACTTCTGAACCAAGTGGGCGGCTGGATGGGGATCGAGCCAATTCAGTGGCTGGTGGACAAAAACCTCGTGCTTCTGAGCATCGCCATCATGGCCACGTGGTCGGGGTTCGGGACGACGGCGGTTCTCTATATGGCCAGCTTGACCACCATCAACAGCGAAATGTACGAGGCCGCCGAAATCGAGGGCGCGGGCGTCTGGCAGAGGATTCGCCACATCACCCTGCCCTTCCTGATGCCCACCATCAGCCTCATGCTCATCCTGCAGCTCCTGGCCACCTTTCAGCTCCTCCAGGAGCCCTTTGTCCTGACCGCCGGGGGACCCAACGATGCCAGTCTGAGCGTCATGCTGCTGTCGTTCCAGTATGCCTTCGACAATGTCGAATTCGGAAAAGCCGGAGCCTTGGGTACCCTTGTGTTCCTCTTCCTCATGTTGTTGTCCTTCGCCTACATCCGCCGAAGCGGTCTGGCGGAAAAGAGGGGCTCGTGAAATGAAAGACACCACCATCCGGGGCCTCCTGAGCCCCAACGAATATCGCCGAGCCGGGTACCGGGCCGTCTACAGCGCCTGCGTTCTGCTGGCCGTCGTGCTGGCCATCGTCATGCTCTATCCCGTGATCTGGGTCTTCCTCTCCTCGCTCAAGACCCCCGCCGAGATCTATAGAAACCCTCCCACCGTGGTCCCGTCGGTGGCCGATTGGGGCAACTTCGCCGAGGCCTGGAGGATCTACCAGATTCCCCGGATGTTCCTCAATACGGCCCTCGTCTTCCTGGGTTTCATCCTGTCTCGGCTGACGGTGGTCTCCCTGTCCGCCTACGCCCTGTCGCGCCTGGACATCCCGTTCCGCCGGACAATCTACCTGATCATCATGTCGACGTTGGCTCTCCCTACGTTTGCCTACCTGATTCCCAGCTATCTGGTGATCAAGAACCTCGGCCTGTACGACACTTGGTGGGCTCTGTGGATACCTGCGGGGGCCAGCGCCTTCCAGATCCTGATCGTGAAAAACTTCTTCGACGGCATCCCCAAGGAGCTTTCGGAAGCCAGCCGCATGGACGGCGCCAGCGACATGCGGATCCTCTGGAGCGTCATCCTTCCCCTGTCCAAACCTGTGGTGGCGGCCATCAGTATCTTCTCGTTCCTCGAGGTCTGG
>JAHFSN010000106.1 GCA_023265735.1 Spirochaetaceae bacterium
CGTCATCAATGGACGCCGAAGACCGGACCCGGTGCCCGGTCCGGGCGTCGAGCTCGTCAAAACTGACCAGGTTAGGGTCGGCCGCGGCTTCTAGGGCGGGGTTGCGTTCCAGCTCCTCTTCGATTCGCTGCTTCAGTTCGGTGACCGTCAGGGGGAGGAGGTTGATCGACTGGATGAGCTGCAGGGACATCTTTTGGCGCTGTTCCTGGCGCAGCATGGGTCGCTGATACTGCATCGCTCCGGGTCCCCCTTGGCGGGAAGAATAATCCGAAAGCCCCATTGGTTCAACCGCCCGCGACGGACGTTCGTCCCCTTTTGGCAACTCCTCGGAAGATAACTCTTTTCGTTGAAAGAATTTGATGCACAATAGCACAAACCGTGCCGCTTTGGGTGCCGAACCCTGGTGGCTAACTCCTTCACAGGCAACGAGTAGCATTGGCACCGGGTAACCGCTGTACCGGTTCACATGGAGAAATGTTCCCCCAGATAGATCTGACGGGCCAGTTCGTCGGAGAGAATTTCGTCCCGGGTCCCCTGGGTGAGGATCTCGCCGACGTTGATGATGCAGGCCCGGTGGGTGATGTCGAGGGTGTCCCGGACGTTGTGGTCGGTGATCAGGACGCCGATGCCCTTGTCGGCAAGCTGCCGGATGATGCGCTTGATCTCGAACACGGCGATGGGGTCGATGCCCGCGAAGGGTTCGTCGAGGAGGAGGAAGAGCGGATCGATGGCCAAGGCCCGGGCGATCTCGGTGCGCCGGCGTTCGCCTCCCGAGAGGGTGTAGGCCTTCTGGCGCCGCAGCGCGGTGATTCCCAGATCTTCGAGAAGCGTCTCCAGGCGTTCCTTCCGTTGGAACGAGTTCATCCCCGGGCGGGTTTCCAGGACGGCCAGAATGTTGTCCTCCACCGTGAGGCGCCGGAACACCGAGGCCTCCTGCGGAAGGTAGGCAATTCCGGCCCGGGCTCGGCGGTACATGGGAAGCCTGGTGATCTCCTGGTCGTTGAGGCGAATGGAACCGGCGTTGGGCCGGAGGAACCCGGCGATCATGTAGAACACGGTGGTCTTGCCGGCCCCGTTTGGACCCAGGAGGCCGACGATCTCCCCCGAATCCATGGAGAAGGAGACGGATTTGACCGCGGTCTTGCGGCCAAACTTCTTTTGGAGGCAGTCGACGGCCAGGGTGGCGTTCATGGCGCGGGAACCTCCGGCGGGCTCGGTTTCGGCGCTTCCTGGGGCGGTTCTGGGGATGAACCCTTCTTGTTGCTCTTTTCGGGGATGATCGTTCCGGAAACCCGGCCGTCGAGGAGGACGTCCTCGGTCTTGAGGTTCACCCGGATGGATCCGGCGCGGTAGACATCGCGTTTCTTTGTGACCTCGGGCAGCCCCGAAAGCTCGAGGGAATCGGCGGTACGGTCGTAGACCGCATAGTCGCTTCGGCACACCAGGTTGCCCTTGAAGATGCGCACCCCCGTCTGGATGGTGACCCTCTCCGAGGTTTCATCGTAGTCGAAAAGACCCGCACGGACGGTGACGCCATGGTCGGCATCCTGCAGTTCACCCTGGCCCAGGAGCCGGCTTGACTTGAGGGTTCGGTCGTAGGTCATGGAGTCGGCGTCGATGGTCATTTTCTTTTTGCGGTCGAGGACTTTGACGCTTCCCGTGCACTGAGCGTACCGAAAGGAGGGGCCCCAAAGCTCAATGGTGTCGGCTTGGATTTCCAGGTTGCCGGACACGATACGGGCGTGTCCTGTGAGCGTCGTCCTCTCCTGTCCCGCCGTGAAGGTGCTTGAGAGACTGTCGCCCCCAAACTCAAAGGGATCGGCGGCGGAAAGACTAAAGATGGGGACCAGCAGGAGGAGGAGCGCCTTGGTTCGCATTCTCTTTCGTTTCCGGAGTCCAGGTGCCTTGGACTCCTCCCTCCAGTTGAAGGCTGTTGGTCCCCAGGTCCAGGACCATCCCCTGGGCCCGGATTTGGGACCCATCGTCTTTGGAAAGTTTGACCGTGGTGTTCGGATCGGTCCTCAGGATGCGATCCTCATCCTTCCAGGACAAGCCGCCCGACAGGCCCCCGGTTTCGACCGTCACTTTCTGCTCTTCGGACCGTGCCTTCAAAGAACCAACGATCCGGGCGTCGTTGCTCGAAGTGTCGATGACCGCCGCATCGGCCTCGCCTTGGGACGCCAGGGTTCCGCGGGAATCATACTCTCGAAATCGGAACCTCTTCAACAACATCTGCTTTTTGGTCTGGTAGACCTCGGCCGCCCCGGTTTCCACCGTGTAGAGGAGGCGTCCATCTTTCATGCCCGTCTGATGCAATTCTTGAAAAGCCATCTGCGGAACCTGATCGGGCTGGACCGTCTGGTCCTTCTCGTAGGTGAGCGAGCACCCCGCCAGGAGAATTCCCAGCAGGGGCAGGGCGACCTTCATTGGGCCGAGGCGGCGATGAAAGCGTTGAAGAGGGGCTGGGGCGCCGTGGGCTTCGAGGTGAATTCCGGATGGAATTGAACCCCTGTGCTCCACGGGTGGCCTTCCCACTCGGTGCTTTCCACCAGGGTGCCGTCGGGCGTGAATCCGGTAATCTTCAGGCCTGCGGTCTCGAGGGCTTCCCGGTACTTGTTGGAAAATTCGTACCGGTGCCGGTGTCTCTCCCAGACCACTTCATGGCCGTAGGCTTCCCGGATCTTGGTTCCGGGGAGAGTGTGGGTGGCGCTCCGGCCCAGGCGCATGGTCCCGCCCATCTTGGTGATGCCCTCCTGCTCTTCCAGCAGGCTGACCACCGGGTGCGGGGTCTGCGGGTTCACTTCGGTGGTGTGGGCTCCGTCGAGGCCCAAAACGTGCCGGGCGAACTCGACGACCATGATTTGCATGCCCAGGCAGATCCCAAAGTAGGGTTTCTTGTTTTCCCGGGCGTACTGAGCGGCGATGATCATGCCTTCCATCCCCCGCTCCCCGAAGCCCCCCGGCACCAGGATTCCGTCGGCGCTGCCCAGGAGTTCCTGGGGAGGGACACCTTTTTCGAGCTTTTCCGCGTAGATCTTGAGAATTCGCACCCGAACCTGGTTCCCCATGCCCGCGTGGACCAGGGCCTCATCGATGCTCTTGTACGTGTCGTGGAGGTCGACGTACTTGCCGACCATGGCGATGGTTACGGTCTGCTTGGCGTTCTTGTAGCCCTCGACCCGCGAGTGGAGGTCTTCGACGTGGGCCGGCCGAAGGTCGAGGCCGAGTTTCTTCAGAACGATCTCGTCGAGCCGCTGCTGGTGGTAGATCAGGGGAATCTCGTAGATGGTGGTGTTCACGTCGATGGCCGAGAGGACGGAGGCCATCTCCACATTGGTGAAGCTGGCAATCTTCTTGCGCATCCCTTCGTCGAGTTCTTTCTTGGCGCGGCACAGGAGAATGTCGGGCTGGATGCCGATCTCCCGGAGTTCCTTGACCGAGTGCTGGGTAGGTTTGGTCTTCATCTCGTCGCCCGAAACCGTGGGGACCAGGGTGAGGTGGACCGACAGCACGTTCTCCCGGCCCAGCTCGTGGATGCATTGGCGGGCCGTCTCGAGGAAGGGGATGGACTCGATGTCCCCCACGGTCCCTCCCACCTCGACGATGGTGATGTCGATGTCGGGATTGTTCCCGATCTTCAGGATCTGGGCCTTGATCTCGTCGGTGATGTGCGGAATGACCTGGACCGTCTTGCCGAGGTATTTTCCCTCGCGTTCCTTATTGATCACCGTTTGGTAGATCTGACCTGTGGTAATGGAATTGGCCCGGCTGAGGGGCGAAGAAGTAAATCTGGCGTAGTTTCCCAGATCCAAATCGGTTTCGGCACCGTCGTCGGTCACGTAAACTTCACCGTGCTGATAGGGGCTCATCGTCCCTGCGTCGACGTTGAGGTAGGGATCGATCTTGATCATGCTGATCCGGAACCCACGGCTTTCCAAAAGGGTCCCTATCGAGGCTGCTGCGATGCCCTTTCCGAGGCTCGAACAGACCCCGCCCGTGACGAAAATGTATTTCTTCATGGGATTTCATTCTCTCAGGTTCGCCGGGCAGTGTCAACAAACCAATCCTTGACTTGTGGAGATAGTAAAACTAGACTTCCCTCAGAGTTCCCATGTCTGATTTCCTAACTGACGCCCATTTTGAGAAATTCCGCGTCCTCATCTACGATGCGAGCGGGATCACCTTCTCCAATTCCAACCGACCCATCCTGGAAAGTCGGCTTCGGGAGAGGTTGCGGGCCGCGAAACTAGAGGACGTCGGAACCTATTTCGATCTGATCAACCGTAACGGCGAGGAGATGAAGCTCTTTCTCGACTCGATTACGACAAATCTGACGAGATTTTTTCGCAACCAAGCTCACTTTGACGCGCTGGTGAACCATGTTCTCCCCGACCTGGTCGCCTTCAAGCGGGCCAAGGGCCTTGAGAAGAAGATTCGGGTGTGGAGTGCCGGCTGCTCAACGGGCGAGGAGCCTTACACCATCGCCATGATCTTCAAAGACAAGCTCCCCACGGATTTTGGCTTCGAAATCATCGCCTCGGACCTCAGCTTGAAGTCGCTCATGACGGCCAGCCAGGGCTTCTACCCCGAGGCCCGGATCGTGGGCATCCCCGAGCCTTACCTGCCGCGGTTCTTCAACAAAGTCGGCGACGGTTACCAGGCCAAGGATGAAATCAAGGGCCGCATCAAGTTCGATTACCACAACCTGAAGTTCGACTCCGGCCTGAGGAACCTCGACATCATCTTTTGCCGCAACGTTTTGATCTACTTTGACGAGGCCGCCCAGAAGAATGTCATCGACAGGTTCTGGACATCGATGACCAATCATGGTTTCCTCTACATTGGCCACTCCGAGTCGTTGTTCGGGATGAACACCCAGTTCAAGTTCCTGAAGACCGAGTGGGCAGTCCTCTATAACAAATTTCTTGACTGACGAGGCTCCATGAGTTCCCCAAAGATCCAAGTTCTGATCGTCGACGACAGCGCCCTGATGAGGAACCTCGTGGGTCGGATCATCGAGTCCGAGCCGACCTTTGAAGTGGTCGGAAAAGCCATGAACGGCATGTTTGCCCTCAAGAAGCTCGAGACCCTCGACGTGGACGTCATCGTCCTTGACCTCGAGATGCCCGAAATGAACGGAATCGAGTTCCTCAAGAAGCGGAAGGAACTCAAGATTGAGATTCCCGTGATCATCCTTTCGAGCATCGCCCGGCGCGGCGCCGAGATCACCATGGAAGCCCTCTCTCTGGGGGCCTCGGATTTCATCAAGAAGCCCTCGGGATCGGTGAGCGAGGACATCCACGTCGTTGGTGAACACCTCGTCGATCTCATCAAGGTCTACGGGGGGCGGCGGAAGGGGATGGCTCCGGCGAGGCCCGAAGTGGTGCCCCACGCCACACTGGCTCCCGCCGCCGCTCCGACTTTTTCCCAGCCTGCGAGGACGCTGACCCTCCCATCGGGACAGCTGAGGCCTCATTCGAGCCTGCAGCTTTGCGTGGTGGGCATCAGCACGGGGGGGCCCAACGCCCTCCGCCAGGTCTTTTCGGCCCTCGACGAAGACTTCCCGCTGCCCATCCTCGTCGTCCAGCACATGCCCGCCGGGTTCACCGCCGAATTCGCCCGGTCCCTGGACAAGTCCTGCAAGCTCGAGGTCAAGGAAGCCGAGGACGGCGACCTCGTCAAACGGGGCCGCATCCTCATCGCCCCGGGGGACTGGCACATCGAAGTGGAAAAGAAGTCGTTGGCCGCCATCGTGCACGTGAACCAGAATGAGCACGTCAACGGCCACCGGCCTTCGGCGGGGGTTCTGTTCCGTTCCGCCGCCAAGCAGTACGGCTCGTCGGTCTTGGCGGTGATCATGACGGGTATGGGGCGCGACGGCTCCGCGGAGATTGGGGAGATCTACCGGGCCGGCGGTTTGACCCTCGCCCAGGACGAGAATTCCAGTGTGGTCTTTGGGATGCCCAAGGTTGCCATCGAACTCGGGAATGTGGAAAGGGTGGTCCCCCTCGCCGAAATGGCCGAGACTCTCAACAAATTGGCCAGAGAATTCTCCCGCTGAGACTCGTCCCAGCGGGCTCTTTCTCGATTAGGCGTTGGCCGTGAACGGCGTGAAATCCCCGACCGGAACCACCCGCTCCACCTTGGGGAAACCCGAATCCGGATTTTGGGGGAAGAGGAGGCTGAAGGCCAGCGCCGCACCGCCCGCCAGGGCTCCGGCCCAGGCTCCGAACGCGACCCAGCCTACGGCGAGCAGCGCCCCGGGAATGACCAGCAGTCTGACGATTCCTCCCAGGGCTGCCCCGGAAGGGGTGCTCACTTCCACAAAGTCACCGGGAGAAAGGTTGAGATTCTGGTTGTTGAGTGCTTTGAACTCCACCTTGGCGGTGGCGTCGGCGCAATGACAGACGGCTCCGTCGCCGCTGCAGCACGCCAAAGGGGCAAACGACACCCAGACGTGGCGGCCCTCAATTTTCGTGATCGTCCCTTGCTTGTTCATGGGGTACCTCCTGGCAAGATCTTTGAAAGGGTTGTATTGACCGGGCCTTGCCGGTCTCATCTGTTTCGACAAAAACGCCTTGGACGGTGAGGTCTCTCCAGCACTCCGTGCTCCGGTCAGGGACCCCCGTGAGAAACCTTCGAATTTCCCCTGCCGGCTCGAAGCCCCCTACCGATTGCCGGGAGCCTGTTCGGCCGGCGTCGGTGATGACTGCCGTCCCCCGGGGCAGCACCTGGGCGTCGGCCGTGGGAATCTTCTGGTGGCTGCCGATCACCGCGCTCACCTTGCCGTCGGCCCAATGGAAGAAGGTTCCTTTTTCGGCGGTGGTCGCCCCGTGGAAATCGACAAGCACGTGCGGGGTCTCCCTGCGGATTAGGTCGAGGAGGCCCTCCAAGGTGGCGAAGGGGCTGGGCAGATGGGTCTTGTGGAAGCCGCTTTGGCCTAGC
>JAHFSN010000107.1 GCA_023265735.1 Spirochaetaceae bacterium
ACGTTTAACGACACGAGCTTTCTTTTCGGTCCGAAGTAGCGCCCTACTCGTCCCTGGCGTGGGAGGGATTCTCGTGGATCTTGTCGACGGCGTTGGTAACGGCCTTCTCGATTTCCTCTCGGACCACCTCATCCTGGGCCTGGGCATAGATGGAGCCCATGAGCGTCACCCGATACACCGGATGAGTGTGGTTGAGGGCGAGGGCAACCATGTCGAGCACGCATTCCTGGCAACGGCAGACCTCGGGACGGGCCTTGAGCTGGGCTTCCAGTTCGTCGGCGACGTACCGCTCTTTTTCGTTGACCAGAAGGCTGAAGTCGTACTTGTCCTGAAATCCCATCGTTCCCTCCATTGTGTCTGATTATAGAGGACGGTCGTGGTCTCCGCCAACAAAATCCACGAACTTCGTCTGCTGGGGATAGAACCCCAACTTGATCGTTCCCACGGGGCCCTTGCGCTGCTTTCCGATGATGAGGTCGGTTTCAATGACGGCCTGGCCACCTTCGCGCGCATCTCGCTCGGTCCCCCGGTTGCGATGAAGGAAGAGGACCACGTCGGCGTCCTGCTCCAGGGAGCCCGATTCTCGGAGGTCCGCGAGTCCAGGGGTCTTTTTCTCCTCAGTGGCGCGGCTGAGCTGACTCAGGGCCACCACGGGAATGTTGAGCTCCCGGGCCAGGGCTTTCAACGACCGGGAGATGTCCGAGACCTGCTCGTGCCGCGGCATGGTGGGGTTTTCGTGACCAATCAAGCTGATGTAGTCGATATAGAGAATCTGGATATCGTGCTTAGCCTTCATCCGCCGGGCCTGCGCGCGCAGGTCAAGGAGCTTCATGTTGGGAGTGTCGTCGATGTAGAGAGGGGCTTCATAGATCGCGGGGATGACGTCACGGATGCTCGTCATGTCGGCCGGTCTCAGGAAACCGTTGCGGACCTTGTTCCAGTCCAGACGGGCTTCGGCGGCAAGGATGCGATCGACGAGGTCGAGGTCGGGCATTTCCAGGCTCAAAAAGCCGACGGGGATCTTCTTGGTGATGGCCTGGTAGGAGGCCAGGTTCAGGGCGAGGGTCGTCTTGCCGATGGACGGCCGCGCCGCCAGGATAATGAATTCCGATTCGTGGAAACCAGTGGTCTCGCGGTCAAGGTCGGTGAACCCCGTGGGCACCCCGGTGACGATTTCCTTGTTCTTGGAATGCGCGATGATCCGTTCCACGCTGACGGACACGATGTCCCCGACCTTCTTGTAGGCCTTGGCCGTCCTGTCTTCTGCGAGCTCGAAGATCCTCTTCTCGGCCTCTTCGATCAGCAGCCGGCTCTCGGCGCTCTCCTCGTAGGACTGGATAATCAGTTTGTTCGAGACATCGATCAAGTTGCGCCGGATGGCGGCGTTCTTGACGATCTGGGCGTAGTACTCGACGTTGGCCGCCGACGGGACAGACTCGCTCAGCTGGGCCAGGGCGCTTACCCCCCCGACAAAATCCAACTTCCCCGACTTGCCGAGGGCGTGGCTCAGCGTCAGGACGTCAACTTCGTGCCCCTCCGTTGACATCGCCAAGATGGTCTCGAACAGAGTTCGGTAGGCTTGGCGGTAGAAGTCCGCAGGACGGAGGATGGGAATAACCACATCGAGAGCATCTCTCGATAGGAGCAGGGCCCCCAGCACCGCCGACTCAGCGTCGAGGTTATGCGGAGGGACCCGTTCCTTCCCCACGGTCTTAGGCCTCCAGGGCCTTCACTTCAACCTTGACGGTGGCGTGCTCGCGGTCAAGAAGCCGGATCTTCACTTCGTAGATCCCAACCATCTTGATGGCGTTTCCGTGGATGCTGATGTGCCGCTTGTCGATGGTCACCCCGTGGGTCTGGGCCAGCTGATCGGCAATGACACCGTTGGTCACCGCGCCGAAGAGCTTGCCGTTGTCACCGGCGGGCATGGAAATCAGCAGGTTGACGCCCTGGAGCTTCTCTTTCAGACCCAAAGCGGCCTGGCGCTTCTCTTCCCGCCGGGCCTCGATCTTGGCCTTGCGCTGTTCGATCAGCGTCAGACCGTGCTTCGAAAATAGGGTGGCAAATCCCCGGGGAAGGAGGTAATTGCGACCGTAGCCGTCGGTGACGGTCTTGACGTCTCCCTCGTCTCCCAGATTTTCCACGTCTTTCAGCAGAATAATTTTCATTCTCGTACCCCTTGCTCTCTTTTGCGAAAATTCACCCAAAGTTCTAGGACAGCCAAGACCGGCAAACCGATCATCACCACGATCTGGGTCGGTCCGGGCATCAACACAAAGACCACCAACGTCGTTCGGACCACGGCCTGAACGAACCGCGGCCAATTCCACCTTTCCATCAAGGCCTGAACGATGCCCCAGCCTTCCATAGCGTAGACCGCCAGCGCCACCCAGGCCGCGTTCAGGACGACATACTGGGTAAAACCCAGGTCCCACTTGGCCCCAAACCGAACCGCCACGGCCTGCAGAAGGATCACACCCCAAAATCCGAGGAGGAGCCAAACCCCCTGGGTGGGAACCGAAAAATCCCTCCAGGTCCGGGCCCATCGTGCCGGAGTGAAGGCCCGGGATAGCCATTCAGTGAACCCCCAAAACAGGAAGAACACCAAAACAAAACTTCCCAGAAAGGTCTCCTTGATCAACTCAAAGAGCGCCTTCTTCTCCACCTGGCCAAACGCGTCTTGGGCGCCGAGCCCCGACGTTTGGAGGGCCTGGTTCCAGACCTGGTTGAAAGCTCCTTCAAGCTTCTGGCCAAAATCCGGCTGGGCCGCCGCCTGACCGATCACGACGAACAGGAGAGCCGCGGTCACCGCGGTGACTCCCAGAAGCCGGTAGAGAAACCTCCAGCCCGACTTCTCCAAAAGGACGATCAGCACCCATCCTGCGATCAGGAGGAGCGGAACGCCCATCTTGGCCGTGTCCAGAAGCGACCACGAGGAGTGGCTCAGCGTCAGGACAACGACTTCCACGGCCCCCGTCCCCAGGGCGGTCGCCAGGGCCGCCACCAGAAACAGCGACGCCCCACGGCGCCGATATAGCCACTGCAGCGGCAAGAGGAAGAAGATCCCCAACACGCTCAGCTGCAGAAAAACCACGGCCAACGCCGTAGCTAGGGCTGTGGCACCCCATCCACGGCGTCCGTCACTTGCCACCCGGGCCTCAGTTCTTCACGTAAGGAAGAAGGGCGAGGACCCGGGCAATCTTCACCTGCCGGGACAGCTTCCGCTGGTAGCGTGCGCTGGTACCGGTGATCCGACGGGGGAGAATCTTGCCCCGTTCGGTGATGAACTTCTGGAGGATATCGGTCCGCTTCCAGTCGCAGGGCCACTTGTGGACAGTAAACTTGCAGACCTTCTTCTTAAAGTAGACCTTGCCGCGCCGGGCGCCGCGGTCACCGCCATCGCGGCGGTCGCCGCCGTCACCGGGGCGAACCGGTCCCTTATCCAGGGATTCTTCCAATTCTTTCTGTTCGTTTTCAAAAGACATGCTTCCCCTCCTCGAGGTGTTTAAAACGGAATGTCATCTTCGTAGGCGTTCGGATCAAAGTCATCGGCGGGCTTCTGCGGCCCGGGACTCCGGGGCTCCGCGGGCCTGGCGGGCGTGGAACCGCCCTGGTCGGGAGCCCTTCCTTCCGAAGAGCCCCTCGCCGAACCCAGCAACTGCAAATTTTCGACGAAAACTTGAATCCTGCTGAATTTTTGGCCGTCTTTCTCCCAGCGGTCCTGGCGGAGTTCCCCCTGAATCGCGACTTGGGTGCCCTTGACGAGGTACTTGTTCAGGTTTTCCGCCTGCTTGTCCCAGAGGGTGAGGTCGAAGAAGCTGGCTTCATCCAGCCACTGGTCTCCCTTCTTCACCCGCCGGTTCACGGCAATGGAAAAATTGCACAAGGCCGTGCCCGCCGCGGTATACCGCAGTTCGGCGTCTCGAGTGACCCGACCGACCAAAACAACATGATTGATATCGCCTGCCATCTCGGGACCGCCGTCAGGCTTCCTGCACGATGAACAGGAACTTCAGGATTTCGGTCTGAAGCTTGAAGGACTTATCGATTTCGACGACCTTGTCGGGGCCGAACTCGATGTTGAACAGGGTGTAGTGTCCCCGGTCCTGCTTCTTGATGGGATAGGCCAGATTCCGTTCGCCCATATCTTCTTCTTTGACGATATTGGCGCCGTAGGCTTTGAGTTCGTTTCGGACGAATTCCAGACCCTTGGTATAAAGGTCATTTTCGTGCCTGAAAATGAACACGACTTCGTAAGAGCGCATTGGTCCTCCTTGCGGACATTTCCCGTAACAGACGGGACACCGTCTGAGACGGTCTGATCCGGTCCCCACGGGCCGGATAAAGAGGCGTTGCTAAACTAGCATGCCTGTGCTTTACTGTCAATTCAGCCCATGAGAAACAAGATTCACTACGAGGACGATCTTTTCTTTCTGAACCTCCAGATGAAAGGGGTCGCCGAAGGCCTCAAACTGGCCATCGACGCCGACTACTTTCAGGACAAGATCCTGGCCGACCTGAGATTCCTCGACGCGACGCTGAACAGGCTCTACTCCACCCTGAAAGACAACGTGAACCTGATCCACCGAGCCGAGTACCTCTACCAGCTCGTGAAGTCCGAGGGCATCTTCGTGGAAGTGATGGGGAACGTCCTGGCTGCTTCCGGCGAAGTAAGCCAAGCCCTGGAGCCCTACAAAGCGGAATTCGCCGAGCGGCGCGCGAGCCATGAGGCCGACATTCAGGAAATTCGGGTCTTTCTGAAACTGGCCAGCCAGGATGAAGAAAGGGAAGATGTGATCACCCTTGAGGAACTGGCGCTGCTCACTCGTCCCGACGAGGACGAGGAAAAGAGCTGATCAGGGTCAGGGCGTCGTCGAGGCTAACGGTGGCGGGGGCGGTCTTCATGGCGGCAGGACTGGCGTAGCCCCAGAGGGCCAGGAGACACCGGCACGTCGGATGGGAAAAATCAAGGTGATCGATCTGGTCGTCGATGAGCGTCGCGGTTCCTTCGGGCAAGATTTCCGCAATGAGATCGAGCTTTCGGCGGTTCCCCGTGTAGACGGTTCTCTTTTCGGGCCAGGAAATGCCGTGGTAGGCGAGAATCTCCCCGATAAAGCTGGCCTTCTTGGTCGAGAGAATCCAGACCGCCTCGTTTTCTCGTTGCCCCTCCAAGGCCTGGGCCATCCCTTTGTAGAGGGGGTTCCACGAAAGCCACTCCGACCTCCGGTGGGCCAGGAGCGCATCGCGGACCCGGTATAGCCGAACCTTCAGGTCGGCGAGGTCCTCGGGTCCCTTCGCGGCAAGGCTTCGGTCGAATTCGTCCTGGCTGGAAGGAACCTCCTGACGCTGGGCCCACTCGTGGGCCACCACGTAGTCCTCCCCCGAGCGGATAAAGGGACGGCAGGCGGCAAACAAGGCCCGGTAGGCAGCCGCGTCGGGCGGTTCCGAGTCACCGGAAACCACCATCCAGCTTGAGCGGTAGCACTCTTCGAGGGAGTTGCAGATCACCCCGTCGAAGTCGAGAAACAGGGTTGGGGGCGAAATGGAACGCATTGCGAAAAACCTCGGTTTGCCCTATTCTACTGAAATCTTCGGCCTCGGGTCAAAAGGCAAAGGACGTGTATGAGGATTCAGTGGTTCAAGGAAATTGACAAACGTTATCGCAAGCTGATTTTAGTCGGCGACGTGGGGGGAACAAACACCAATTTGGGGGTCGCCGGGGAGCTTGGCGGCAAGATCGAGCTGCTGCTGGAAGTCGTCTTCGAAAGCTCGTCGGTGACGAAGTTCACCCTCTGCGTCAAGAAGACCATGGAGATTGCCCGGGAGAACCACCCCAACGTGGCCTTCGACCTCTGCTGTGTTTCGGGGGCCGGCCCCGTCAAGGACAATTTCTGCAAGATGACGAACCAAGATTGGGTCATCGATGGCAACGAAATTCAGGAGACCCTCGGGGTCCCCACCCTCATCATCAACGATTTCTCGGCCATCAGTTTTGGCCTGCCCCTCCTCGACGTCACCTCCGACAAGCAAGTGGAGGTCCTCCGGCGCCCCGATGGAACCTCTCCGGAACCCCAGGGCGATATGCGGGCGGTGGTGGGTGCGGGGACGGGCCTCGGCGTCGGTTTCATGGCCAAGATGGGCGACCGGTGGAGGGCCTTCCCCAGCGAGGGCGGCCATATGGATTTTGCGGACTTTGACGAGGACACCAAGGGCTTCAAGGCCTGGATCATGGACACCATCGACCTCGTCCCCGAATACGAAATGGCCATTTCGGGCTCAGGGATCAAGAACCTCTTCTATTACTATCTGGAGAAGGACGTGCTCAAGAAGGACGACCCGGTGATCCAGACGATCCTGAGGGAGGCCGAGGTGAACAAGCCGGCGGCCATCAGCAAGGCGGCGTCCACCCACGAGGGCTGCCACCGGGTGTTGGTCACCTTCGTGAAAATGTACGCCCGCCTGGCGGCCAGCATCGCGGCCTTCCTCATTCCCCGGGGAGGCCTTTACCTCGCGGGCGGCATCTCGGGGAAGAACCTCGAAGTGTTCACCAAGGATCATCTTTTCATGAGAACGTTTGAACAGCACTGCAACCCGAATATTCTGAGAGTTCTTCAGGAAATCCCCATCTACGTCATCAAAGACTATTCGATCAGCCTCTACGGGGCGGCCAACGCCGCCCTCTCGCTGATGGTCTAGGGCCATGACCGACGAAGACCTTCGGGCTCGCTTTGCGGAAGTCGGAGCGGATTGGGCCTATTCCAAACAGCTGCTGGACCGTCTGAACCGGGGCGAACTCACGGCGCCTCGGGTGGTGGTGGGGTCCTTTCCGCCCTTGGATGGCCAGCAGATCCTGGATTTGCGCGGCGATGGCCCCTGGACAGTTCCCCGGGCCACGGCTTCGGCCGCCCTCAAAAAATTTTTCCCCGAGGG
>JAHFSN010000108.1 GCA_023265735.1 Spirochaetaceae bacterium
GTCAAGAACCTCGACGTGTACCTGTCGGTCTGCCAGGTGGGCATCACCGTGGCCAGCGTGGGCCTGGGGTTCGTAGGCGAACCGGCGTTCACCGAGATCTTTCACCCGGTAGTGAACTACCTCGGGGGCGGATGGCTGGGCGAGGCCGCGGTCCTCGGGATCGCCGTGGCCGCCGGGTTCATCATCGTCTCGTTCCTCCACATTGTCCTGGGAGAGCTGCTCCCTAAGTCAATGGCCATCCGCAGCCCCGAGAAGTCGGTGCTGGGGATCTCCGGACCGCTCCTGGCGTTCCGGCTGCTGTTCGCCGGGCCCATCTGGCTGCTGAACGCCACGGTCAACGGCCTGCTGTTCCTGTTGCGGATTCCCCGGAAGACCGAGGCCGAGGCCCACAGTGATGGCGAGATCCGGGCCATCCTTGACCAGTCTCAGACCAGCGGTGTGCTGTCGTTCCGCTCCCTCCTCCTTTTGGAGAACGTCCTCGATTTCGGTTCGCTCACGGTACGCAACGCCATGCGGCCCAAACGCCTGGTCCACGTGCTGCACCTTCCCCTGACCCGCCAGGAGGCCGTCGACGAGATGCGCAGGACCAAATACTCCCGGTACCCTGTCCTCGGCCCCTCGGGGGGCCTGGTGGGGTTCCTCCACGGCAAAGATCTCCTGTACTCCCAGGTCGAGGCGTCGGTCGAGTCGCTGGTCCGGCCCCTGGAGTCGGTGGCGGAGACCGAGCCGCTGGAGAAGGTGCTGACGTTCATGCAGAGGAAGGGCACCCATCTGGTCGCCGTCACGGGGTCCTCGGGTCTTTGGTCGGGTATCCTCACCCTTGAAGACGTGATTGAGGAGCTGACGGGGACCATCGAGGAGGAGTATCCGGTGGAGCCGGTGATCAATCTCAGTGAGTTCCTGAGTGTCCAGAACGTGCTTGTCGATGTGGAGGGGACCACGATCTCTCGGGCGGTGGAGTCGGGTCTGGGGCGTATCCCCGAGGGTCAGCTTCCCTGCTCCCGGGCCCTCATCCTCAAGGCGGTAGAAGACAGAGAACGACTGGGGAGCAGTGCCGTGGGCCACCAGCTGGCCATTCCCCATGCTCGGCTGGAGGGGATCACGTCGGCGGCGGTGTTCGTGTTCCGACTGAAGGATCCCCTGGCCAGTTCGACGGGACCCGACGCGGGCCCGATCCGGGTCCTGTTTCTGCTGGTCACCCCGGCATCGTCGCACCGGGTGCATCAGATTCTCCTGTCCCACATCGGGGGCATGTTCGAAAGTGACTATTTTGAGGACCGCTTGATCGAAGCGGAATCGGCCCAAGAGATCTACGAGACCATCGTGGCGGTGGAGCAGACGTCGTTGAGCTGAAGCGAGAAGAAGAAAAGGAACGGTGGGGGCTGGTAGCCCCCACGTTCTTTCAGGGCTTCTGGAGCAGTCGAACAACCTCGGTCATTTCCCGATCTTGAGCAAACTTAAGGGCCGTGATGGCGTGGCTCCAAGCCATCCGAAGCTTCACCTGGCTGAAGTCGATGCCGTAGGACTGGAGGAGGGCGACTCCCTGGGGACTGTTGTTCCTCACCACAAAGGCGGCGGGCTCGTCCATAGTATCACTCCCCGAGTGCAGATCGACCCCGGCGGCCATCAAGGCATCGAGGGCGTGCTTGTTCCCGGCCAAGGCCGCAAAATGGATGGGCTCCGCTGGGGAGAACAGATACTGGACCTTCCAATGGACGTCGGCACCGTCGCGGATGAGGCCGTCCACCACGTCATCGTTGTGATTCAGGATAGCGGAGAGTAATGGTGTCATGCCCCGCTTGTCAGCCGCATTCAGGTCAATCCCGTTGGTGTTCATAAACTCTTTGACTTGAGCGTAGGGAAGGACCCGTGCCATCACGAGGGCGGCGGCCGTGTTCTTGCTTTTTGTGAGGAAGGCCTGGAGGTCAGAGTAGGAAGGCGACGCCGGAGAAATCAGAAGAGAAAACGAGGTCCGGGACGTAGCCAGGGCCTGGGGGGCCTGGAGGACGTCATGGATGAAGTACACCGTTTCTGTGGACTGAGCCTTGGCCACTGGTTTGGACTTGAGGTCGGGGAGGCCCGCTGACACATCAAAGGGACGGGTCCATGGGACAAACGCAAAGGTCTTGGGTCCCGTTTTGACGATCAGTTCCAAAGCCGAGAGGTCGGGGCCTTCACCGCTCACCGAGGTATCGGTGATCAGATCGAGGTCGACCTGCAGAATTACGGCGTTGAGTTTCTGGGGAGTGAAGGTTTTCCCATACTGGTAGATGGACGAGTGGCTATCGGAGACTTCGAGGAACTCAATATGACTGGCCTGGCTCAGAGGCAGTGTGCGGGAATCGACCTTGAGTTTCTGGGGAAGTGCCAAGGTGGCGCAAGATACCAAGGAAGAGGTCAATAGAATCATGGCAATCGTATTCAGTCTCAATTTATCTAGATCTCCTTGTTTGTGTGCTGTGGAAACCCACAATGTATCGCGCCCCTGGGAACTTACCAGGACCTAGACCACCTTTGTGTTCTTCGTGCCTTCGTGGCCTTCATCTCCCTCTTCCTCGAACGGCATCCATGCGGCATACTGTTCCTGGGCAGGCGACGCGCCGCCCGAGAAACAGGAGGTAAGGAACATGAGAGCCATCCTGAGTGGCATTGTTCTGTTGGCGTTGGCTGGCTGTGCTTCGACATGGGTCGAACCCCGGCTCAACGTGAAGGAAAACCGCATCCTTGTCGAATGCGTGAACGACCCCTTGGGCCTCGGACCCATCATCGAGAATTCCCTGACGAAACTGGGCGTGGAGACCAAGCCGTCCGATGCCCACAAGGGCGGGGACCTCATCCTCAAGGTGACCTACCAGTCCTCGAGGGCGGACAACGGGCTGACTTCGATTCAATCGGTGAAGTCCGAAATGGTCGACCAACGCTACCACACCGTGGTGGGGCACTATGAATGGAACGGCAAGGGTGACTCGCCGGCCGAGGCGTCGCAGAAGCTGATCGACGCCCTGATCAACCGATAGCCGTCGTCACGCCCCTTCTTCTCCTAATCGCCCGGAACAGGTAAATTGGGGGCAGTTCCCTCTCAAGGAAGGTCCATGACGAGTCTCCTGGTTCGAAATCGCATCCTCTTGGCCTCTCTCCTCGGGGCCCTCTTGGTCCCCTCCGTCTCCGCTCTGGTGAGCGACGCCGGGATGTTCGAGCAGCTTCCTCCGCTGTTTCCTCCCGAGGGACCTGGGGTCCGGATGTCGCTGGAGTGGGACTTCCTGGACCAGGGCCAAAATTGGAGCGGCAACTATCCTTCGTCCACCATCAACCTCGACAAAGACCTGACCACCAACTGGCTGAAGGCGGGCGCCCAGCTCCAGTTTGACCGGTCTTGGGCCTTGCGGACCGCGGTGCCCCTGGGCGTCCGTTCCCTCCAGACCACCAGCCAGGGGAACGGCCAGCAAACCTTCACCCGCGTCGGACTGGGCGACGTGCAGATTTTGGGGGAGTTCAGCGGGCTTTGGAGCGACCATTCGACGACCCTTCGCGCCGGGCTGAAGCTGCCCACGGGGTCGTCGTCCGACTCGGTGATTGGTCCTTCGTATCGGCTGGGGACGGGCAGCACCGACCTCCTGGTGGGCCTGGAACATTTTGGTCAGGTGGGGGAGTGGCCCCGGTGGGTCTGGACCATGGAACTCCTCTGGCGCCAGCCCATCGTGACCCAGAACGGATTCGTTCCCGGAGCCGAAATTGACCAGTCCTTCGGCATCACGTACCGCGACCTTTTCATCAATGATGTTTCTGTGGTGCCCGTCGTCCAGCTGGTCACGGCCTACCGCTGGAACGACAGGGTGCCGAGTAACGGCTCTACGGATCCTGTGGCCGACAATTCCGGCTATTCCGTCTATTCGGTGGCGCCCGGGGTGGCCTTCGGATGGGACACCTGGCGAGTGGTGACGAACCTGGGAATACCCCTCTACCAGAACGTGAACGGCAACCAGCTGGTGGCTCCTTTCGCCTTCCAGACCCAGATCAGTTACGGCTTTTGACGGTCAGCGTTCCTTCCAGGCTTTGACCAGCTCCTGGAGGGCGGGCTTGGCGTCCATGAACATCATGAGCGTCTTGTCGAGGACGAACAGCGGGTTGGGGATGCCCGAGAACCCGGGACTGAGGCTCCGCTTGATGACCAGGATGCTGCCCGCTTTGTCGACGTCGAGGATGGGCATGCCGTAGATGGGGGTGTCCCGGGCGTCCCGGGCCATGGGGTTCACCACGTCGTTGGCCCCCAGAATGATGGCCACGTCGGCGTTTTCCAGCAGCTCGTTCGACTCGTCCAGCTCCTTGAGCCTGTCGTAGGGGATGTTCACCTCGGCCAGCAGCACGTTCATGTGGCCCGGCATCCGCCCCGCCACCGGGTGCACCGCGAAGTAGACTTCCTTTCCCTCGGCGCTCAGCTCATTGAAGAGGTCACGGCAGGCTCCCTGGGCCTGGGCCACGGCCATGCCGTACCCCGGCACGATGACGATGGTCTGGGCCGCGTCGAGGACCCCCACGTACTCTTCGGGGGTGGTCGTCTTGATCCGTCCCGCGTAGATGTCGTCCTTCGACGTGGTCTGGTGGGCCGGGGGCGTGATGTTGCCCAGCAGAATGGCCCAGAAGTTCCGGTTGATGGCCTTGGCCATGGACCGGGTCAGGATGAGGCCCGAGGCGCCCACCAGACTGCCCGCCATGATGAGGCCGTAGTTGGCGTTCGTGAAGCCCAGGGCCGACGCCGAGAGCCCCGCGTACGAGATGAACAGGGCGATGATGATGGGCATGTCGGCGCCCCCCACGGCCATGGCCAGGGTGAGGCCCAGCAGGGTGGCCGCCAGGACCACGCCGCCCAGGAACCAGGCCGCGGAGGTCACGTCAGCGGGACCGTGGGAAAAGTCCAAGCCGTTCCCCACCGTCACTAAGAAGGCCCCCGTCACCAGGGCCGCCAGCAGGAACAGCGCGTTGAACACGTTCTTGCCCCACAGGACGAAGGACTTCTCGGAAATCAGGCCCTGGAGCTTGGCGAAGGCGATGAGGCTGCCCCAGAACGTCAGGGTCCCGATGAAGGCGTCGGCGGCCACGGCGGTCAGGAACTGGAGCTTGTCGACGCCGCCGGGGGTCTGTCCCGTCTGGAAATAGACCAGGAACTCGGCTATGCCCACCACGGCGGAAACGGCGCCGCCGAACCCGTTCAAAATGGCCACGAACTGGGGCACGTCGGTCATCTTCACCTTGTAGGCCAGGTACACGCCGATGACCGAACCCACGGCCATGATGATCAGGACGAAGGCGTAGTTCAGGATCCCCTGGCCGAGGAGGGTGGCCACGATGGCGATGAGCATGCCCACGGCCGACAGGAGGTTGCCTTTGCGGGCCGTTCGGGGCGACTGGAGCAGTTTGAGTCCGAAGATAAACAAAACGACGGTGATCAAGTAGAAGATGGGAGTGAGGGAGTGGATGGCGTCCCGAACCGTTTCGAAGCTCATACTTTCTCCGCGTCCTTGGCCTTGGCCTTGCCCGTCTTGAAGTTGGCCAGCATCCGGTCGGCGATGACGTAGCCGCCCACCACGTTGATGACTCCCAGGAGGAGGGCGAGTCCCCCCAGAATCTGGGCCACGAGGTTGCCCTCGGAGGTCCCCGCTACCTCGATGGCCGAGACCACCATGATGGCCGCCATGGCGTGGCTCGCGACGACCAGCGGCGTGTGCAGAATGGGAGGCACCTTGGTGATGATCTCGAAGCCAATGAGCACGCACAGCGTGAAGAGAATCAATGCTTGGACGATGGGATCCATGGAAACCTCCGTTAGTTGGCCGGCAACCCGAGGACGGACGCGAGCTTCTCGCTTCCCGGCTTTCCGCCATGGGTCAGCAGGGTCGCGGCCACGATGTCGTCGGACGGGTCAATGACCAATTGTTTTTCTTTATTCACCAGATTCAAGAGGAACGTCGTGATGTTCTTGGAGTACAGCTGACTGGCGTGGAAGGACACCGTCGAGGCAATGTTCAGGGGGCCGCAGATGGTGACGCCGTGTTTCACGACGGTCTTTCCGGGTTCCGTGAGCTCGCAGTTTCCTCCGCGCTCACTGGCCAGGTCGATGATCACCGACCCCGGGGCCATCGACGTCACCATGGCCTCGGTGATCAGCTTGGGGGAGGGCCTCCCTGGGATCGCCGCCGTCGAGACGATGACGTCGATATCCTTGACGTAGCCCGCCATGAGTTCCTTCTGCTTGGCCTGCTGTTCGGGCGTAAGTTCCTTGGCGTAGCCGCCGGCCCCCGAAGCGTCGCCCACGTCAAACTCGATGAACTTGGCCCCCAGGGACTGCACCTGCTCTTTGACCGCCGCCCGCACATCGAAGGCGCTCACCACGGCGCCCAGACGCTTGGCCGTGGCGATGGCCTGGAGCCCCGCGACGCCGGCGCCCAAGACAAACACCTTGGCTGGAATGATGGTCCCGGCGGCGGTCATGCTCAAGGGGAACATTTTTGGAAGGAGCTCGGCCGCCAGCAGCACGCCCTTGTAGCCGGCGAGGTTGGACTGGCTGGAGAGTACGTCCATGGCTTGGGCCCGGGTGGTCCGGGGGATGAGCTCCATGGAGAAGGCGCTGACACCCGCCTTGAGGAAGGTGGCAAAGGATTCATGGGGGGCCCAGGGGTCCATGGTGCCTACCACGATCTGACCCGCGTGGAGCCAGGCCTTGGCCACCGAGGGCGTCGCCGCGGCTCCGGCCCGAACGGTGAGGACGATGTCGCTCTGCTTCCACAGGTCTGCAGCGGCGCCGACGATGACGGCGCCGGCGGCCTCGTAGGCGGCGTCCAGGTAGCCGGAGGCTTCACCGGCACCTTTCTCGACCTGCAC
>JAHFSN010000109.1 GCA_023265735.1 Spirochaetaceae bacterium
TTCACTCGCCCACCCCCAGGGGGTCTTCGCGTTCCAATAGACAAAGAAGGTCTTCCGTTCTCCCGGGGCCGCCGAACGGATCAACGGTGAGGTCCAGGGACTCAGCCGCCCCTTCCAGTCCGCGGGAACTTCTTGTCCCTCGCCGAAAGCCACCCAGAGGTCGGCCTTCCGGTCCGCGGGCCGAAGACAAAGCTGGGACCAAGAATAGACCCCGCCATCGGCCACGGGAAGGTCTCCCACAGAGGGGTCAGGGTCGGACTGGATTACGGCGGGACCCGAGGCGGCGTTCGCCGGGCTGAGGGCAAGGTTCATGCGAACGGGGCCCCGGTTGCCAGCCTGGTCCACGGCGTACGCGTGCACCCAGGAACCCCCAGGTACGGCCGTCCGCATGGCCGCGATGTCCACGGGCGACGTGTAGCGCTGGAACGCCAGATGGTTGGGGAACGCCACCCTTTCGGGAGTTACGGCCCAGAAAAGACTGGATCCCTCATCGCCATCGGCGGGACGCACCACCACCTGCCCGTTGACCTCTGTCACTTCGGGCGCCCGGGGTGGAATTCGGTCGACCCTGATGGGCCATACCGGGGAGGCGGGGCCCACTAGGCCCGACGCATCTTGCCAGGCAAACCGAACAAAAAAGGTTCGATCGTCTCCCTGAGGAACGGCAGGAAGAAAGGCCCCTTCAAGGACCGCAGAACCGGGACCAGGTTCGGAGACTTGGGGCTGGCTAGAGACCTCGTAAACGGGACGAAAGCCTGCACGGGGAGGCACCCTTCCGCCCATCGCCTGACCGCCTTTCTCAGCGAGGGGACCATTTTGATCCCAGGGCTCCCAACCAGGGGTGGCCCACCCCGTTTCGGCAAAGGCCACGGAGGCCGACGGTACCCTGGTGTCACCTTCTCCGGCCCACACTTGGGCCGAGACGACGTGGTCGGGAACCTTCCACGCGCCCCGCGGACCCCAAAGTGGAAGGGGATCTTCGACCGCCTTTCCGTCGGCCAGGGTCCAAACCACCCTGTGGATGGTTCCCGAGGAACCCGAGAAGGCAAAGACGGGGTTCCAACCGCCGAAGAACTGTCCCACCGGCGGTGATGCCCGTCTCTCCTCGAGCCAGTAGACGTACCGAAGCCGGACGGTCTCCTTTCTTAGGTTCAGCACGAGGACCTTCCGGCTCGAGGCCGACGCTTCCTCTGAAAAGGCCGTCTGGGGCGACCACGAGCGGCCATCCCAGCTCTGCTCCCACCCATCGACGGCGGGGATCTGAAGTTTGGCCAGGCGTCCTGAGCCGGGCCAGGGGCCCGAGGATGCGGCCCCGTTGGTCCACCGCACCGTGCGCTCGAGCCACCGGCCGTCCCGGGTATGCCCGGCCACCGTCAGTACCTTCTCTCCCTCGCCTTCCAGGGTCACGGGCCCCGTGTAGGTCCGCGCCGTCGCCGAATCGAGGTGTTCGCCAAAGGACCAGAGGACTTGGTCGACACCGCGAAAATCGACCGCCAAAAGTTGAGAATTGGCCCAGACTCCCTCCACCGGACTGAGAATATCGAGGGACACGGCCTCCTGGTCGCGCCTATCCACGGTATAGGGCCACCAGGTACGGGCCGCCCCGGGGCCCCGGGCCTCCAGAACAAAGGTGGCCCTCTCGCCCGGGGGTACATCGAGGAAGACCTGGGAGGGCTGGGGCTTTCCTTCCCGATTCAGTGTCCAGCCGGGGGGCAGCGACGCCTCGATGTGAACCCCTTGCGTGAAGAGTCCGGGGGCCGGATGAACCAGGGGACCAGGGGACGCCGGACGCGAGATGCTATAACGGTAATCTTGGGACAGCGTCTCTCCCGACCGCAGCTCGACGGTCAAGCGAAGGGTGCTGATCCGGGTTTCTCCGGGGACCGCATCCAAAACGAGGGGATTCGACCAAAGAAACGTCTGCGTCGTGCCGCTCTCGAGGAACCGATAGCGCACCAGCCCGGGGGCGGGGGACCTGAGATCCAAAGAAAGGGCACCGGAATAGGCGCCGGGTCCGGGAAACAGCACCGGGGCCGCAAGGGTCCCCGAAGACTGGGCCCCTAGGGCCGACAGACCGACCAGAGAAATCAGCAGCGAGAACCAGAACCTCATCGATCGAAAACCGACAGGGCCTCTTCCATATCCGGGTCGTTCCTGACGTACCATTTCTTTCTCTCTTCGAGGGTAAGTCCTATGAGCTCGTGGCTGAGGTAGTGGATCCAGGGATCCTGGTCTCGGGAAGCTACATCGTGGCGCCGGCAGTAGAAGTCCGGCGAAATGGGCAACGGCTCACAATCCGCGAACACCTTGTAGTCGTGGACCGCGACCTTGACATCCTGCCTCGGCAAGCCACGCTGCAGGATAACGTTCACCAAGTGATTGATCGTCCGGCCCGTGTCGAAGATGTCGTCGACGAAGAGCACCTTGTCGCCAACACGAAGGTAGTCAGGACTGTACGTCCAGCCATCGATCCGGATAGACGTATGCTCACGGATATCAGTGTAGGAATGGGCAACCACCGCCGCGTAGAACACGGGGCGGTCGCCCTTGCGCCAGACCTTGAAATACTCAGAAAGAATGTTCCCCAGATACGCGCCGCCCCTCAGGGAAACGTAGATCACATCCGGGATAAACCCGGACTGGGCGATCTGCCAGCCGAGCTTCAGCGCGTTGTCGCGAACGACGTCATAGGGAACAAATTCTTTCTTCATTCCGCCAATTATCGGGTGATACCGATGCTTAGCTCAACCCCTTCTCTGAGGAAACTCAGTTTCAGCTCGCCCGTCTGCTCGTTCAGGGTCCGATAGAAATCCGCCACCGTCTTGAGGGCCTTGCCGTTGATGGCCTTCAGGACGTCGTAGACCTTGAGTCCGGCGATGTCGGCGGTTGACTTCTCTTCAACTCGGGCGACGATGAGACCCTCGAGGCCCGGAGCCAGGTCAAGCTGTTCTCGAATATCCGAGGTGATGGGCGTGACCACGAAGCCCGGCCAGAGTTTCAGAGCCTTAAGGTCACTCTCCTTGGCCCGGGGCTCGATGAGCACCAACTTCTTCATCGCCTGCCCGTTGCGAACCAGACTGAATTCGGCCGTTTGACCCGCCGGAAGGTCCCCCACCATCTGAACCAGGTGGTTCGTATCAACAACGGGCTTGCCGTTGATCTCGGTGATGAAGTCTCCAGGGAGGATGCCCGATTTGTCGGCGGGACTGCCGCGGAACACGTGGGGGACGTAGGATCCCTTGGTGCTGGGAAGTTTGAGGTCGTCGGCCAACTCCTTGCTGACATCGGAAACCGAGGCGCCCAGCCAGCCGTACTTCACGGCGCCTTGGGCGATGAAGTCGGCGATGGCCTTCTTCGTGCTGTTGATCGGAATGGCGAAGCCCAGACCGACGCTGGCCCCATTGGGGGAAGCGATCCAGGTGTTGATCCCCACGACCTCACCTTTAAGGTTGACCAGGGCTCCGCCCGAATTTCCTCGGTTGATCGAGGCATCGGTCTGGATGTAGTTGTTGATGTTGACGCTGTCGTCAGGCCCCCCCGTCCGGCCCAGGGCACTGATGATGCCGCTGGTGACAGAGAATTCGAGGCCCAAGGGGTTCCCAAAGGCCAACACCCAGTCGCCGACCTGAAGCTCGTCCGAATCACCCAGCTTGGCGAGGACAAGGTTGGTCTCCTTGGTGCTGATAGACACCATGGCCAAGTCGCGCCGGGGGTCGGCTCCGACAAGGGTCCCGTCGTATTCCCGGTCGTCGGAGAGTTTCACCCGAATCTTGGTGGCCTGGTCGATCACATGGTTGTTCGTCAGGATGAAAATCTTGTCCCCCTGCCGCTGAACCATGACGCCGCTTCCCAGCCCGATGGAACGCTGGGTTTTGGGAGTCTTTCCCTTCCCCTGAGGATCCCCCTGGTCGGGACTGTTCGGAGATTGGGGCCCAAAGAAAAAATCAAATGGCGGAGTGCCCTGCTGATCGGGAGTTTGGGCGCTGGCCTTGCTTTCTGTCTTGATTTCCACAACGGCGGGAAGAAGAGCCTTGGCAATCGATCGGAAGGTGTTTTGGGTCTCGAAGAGACTGGCCGGCACCACAATGGGTTTCTCTTCTGCCAAGACTGTTTTCTGGGGAACCCAGGAGCCGTTGACGGTGAGGACACCAAGGGCCAAGGCAAAACCCACGGTCATTGCGAGACCGAGGTAGAGAATCTGAGCCTTGCGTGACGCGAAGAACCCTTTCATAGACATGGAATGCTCCTTATGCACGATTTCGAATGGAAAAACGTCAAGGGGAAATGAAAGTTACAGGGAGGTCCCGTCGAGGAGGGTCAGCACCTGGGGTCCATCCTCCAGAATGGCGACGGTGTGCTCGAAGTGTGCGGACTTTCTTCCATCCACAGTGACCACGGTCCATTGGTCACTCAACACCCTCACCTCTGCCTTTCCCAGGTTGATCATGGGTTCCACCGCAAGAACCATTCCTGGGACGAGCCGAGGGTTGGGTCCCGTGGACACGGCGTTGGGCACCTGGGGGTCCTCGTGCTGGCTGAATCCGACGCCGTGGCCGCAATACTGGTGCACAATGCCAAACCGATGGGGCTTGACCACCTCAGTAACCGCGTTGGCGATGTCCCGAACCCGCCCCCCGGAGCGAACGGCTGACAGGCCACTGACCAGACTGGCCCGGGTCACGTCGAGGAGCTTCCGTTCCTCATCGGTGACCTTGCCCACGGCCACCGTCAGCGCCATGTCGGAAAAGTACCCGCCCAGGTCGATCCCGCAATCGAGACTGACCAGATCCCCCGCCTTGATCTTTCTATCCGCCTTGGGAATTCCGTGTATGACTTCGTGGTTCAGCGAGATGCATAGTGTCCCCGAAAAACCTTGGTACCCCTTGAAGGCCGGCTTGCCGCCCCGCCGACGGATCCAATCCTCGGCCCACAGGTCGAGATCAAGGGTGGACCGCCCCTCTTGGGCCTGGGCTGGAAGTTCTTGGAAGAGTTGCGCCAGTAGCTGGCACGACTCCCTAATGCGCGCGATCTGTTCAAGGTTCTTCAGTCGAATCATGATTTATCCTGTTGCTGAGTAAGAGTTTGCCTCAAGAGAAACGAGGCTCTGAGATTGTCGGGATCCAAAAGCGAAGCCTGTCGGAAGTCTTCTGCGGCCGCCGACTTGAGGGAGGCTCTCTGGGCCGAATTCTGCAGCGGCACCAGGGCCATCTGGAGCTCCCCTCGGCGAGTCAGCCAGACACTTCGGCGCTTGAGCGACGCGGCATCGGTAGCCGGGGGCAAGAGATCAAGGGCCCTTCCCAAGTTCTCCATCGCCTTGTCCAAAAACCCCTTTCGCGCGTCGGGGTCCGCCAGCTGCGCCTGAGTGAGGGACACCAGAGACCAATTGGCATAGAACGTGGCATCCCTCCAAGGTTCGGGCACAGCAGCGTACGCTTCTCCCGACTGGGGAAATTGGTCCTGGGCCGCGAGCAGCATGGCCCTCAGCTCCCGGGACCACCACGGTGGATCCTGACCGGCCTTCTTGAGAGTCGCTTCATGAAGGTCGAGAGCCCGTTTAGCTCCTTCGTAGTCCTCGGTCGCGAGGAGTAGCCAGGTCAGCCTCTCGGCCAAGGGGGAGAACGCGGGATGGCGATGAAGGAGCGACCAAAGGCGGGGAACCGAATTCCACTCCGGAAAGAGCCGTCCCTTCAGCAGGTAGGCCTCCAGGGCCAGGGACGACTCACCCGACGTCTCGATCAGGGCGTCCAATTCCGTCTTGACCGCGCCCTTCTCGCCCAGTCGAAACCGGGCCTCCAGCAGGAGCAACCGGGCCTGGTCAAGGTTTCCGCTCGTCTGCGCCGCCATGGTCCGGTTGAGAAGCTCAACGGCCTTCGCCGCGTCATTTTGGTCGATGGCCAAGGCGGCCCGGTTCACCCCGAGGGCCAGGGGAAGTTCGTTGGGACGATCGGCCAGCAGCTGATCGTAGATGATGCGGGCCTGTTCGGGGTCCCCCAGGTGAAGGTACACATCGGCGAGGATGAGGAGGGTGTCTGGTCGGCGCTGCGAGAGGGATTTCAAGAGCGCTGCCGCCCGCACCCAGTCACCTTGGTCGTAGGCCATCAATCCCTGCAACCGGTCGAACGGCGGCTTGTCGCGTTCCTGGGGAGTCAAGATCTCGAGGTGGGTCCGGGCCGCATCAAGGTCCCCCACGGCGAGGGCCGAAAGGAGCGCATTCTTACGGAGGGAGGGGCTGGGGTCAAGGCGGACCAGGTGGTCGTAGACATGGTAGGAAGTTGACGGCTGGGCCAGCGTCTGCCGAAGGTCGTCCCAGGTACCCGATGCCAGGCCCTCGGCTTCCAGACGTGCCTGGAGTCCAAGACTTTCCCAGCGGGTGCCCTTTAGGACTTTCTCCACGATGGGCAGAGCCTCCGCTGGCTGGTGGGCCTTCATCAGCGCCCAGACCCGAACAGCGGCCAGGTCTGCGTTGCCAGGGTACTGTTCATAGCCCACGGCCGAACTGGAAGCGGCCCACGGCCAGGCTCCGGTCTTCGTAGCCACCGCATTGACCCGCTTCTCCCATTGGAGCCACCCGTTCACTGGGAGCCGCTCCGGGGGCTTCTCTAGGAGAGATCGTGCGGCCGCCCACCGATTTTGAACGAGAGCGGCATCCACTTTGGCCAGGGTGGACAGCCACCCCTGGGGCACGGACGGAAACAAGATGGGCCACGACCACCACGCCCCCAGCGCCAGAGCGGCCACGAAGAGGAAAGACCCTGCAAAGACCAGGAATTTCCTCATGGCCGGCTACAATCCCCGTTCCTTCCGCAACCCGTCGAGCACACCGTTGATGAAACGGTAGGAATCGTCGGAAGAGAAGCGTTTGGAAATGTCG
>JAHFSN010000110.1 GCA_023265735.1 Spirochaetaceae bacterium
GTATCCATGGCCAACAGTCCGTTGGTCTTGCCCTCGGTGTTGCCCCGGGCCAGCAGCCGGGCCGCGGTGCGGTGACCAACCGAGAGGCCGTCGGCCAGCAGGAAGATCACGTTCTTGGCCTTCACCTTGGGGGTGCCGGCGGCGTAGACGGTCCAGGTGACCGACTTGCTGACCGCCCCGGCCTTCACGGCCACGGTGTAGGTGCCCTCTTTGGCGATCTTGATGCCCCTGAGGAGGAGGGCCGAGGCGTTGGCGTCGGCCTCCGAGGCGATGAACTCGGCCTTCTTACCCAGCACCTTGGTGTAGTCGGCGTCGTTGATGGTGACTGTGACGCTGGAGAGATCGACCACCGAGTCGAGTTCCACCTTGAAGTCAAAATAGGACCCCGCCAAGATGGTGGCACGGTCGAGGGGGTAGACGGTGATGGCCGCCAGCGGCAGACAGGCGCCGACGGTGAGGGTCAGGGCGAGGGCCGCCCTTTGGAACAGGTTCATGAGAGCCTCCTTGAGGGCTCCAGTCTCCCCGCCGGGTTTTACGCTTGTATGAGTTTTTTCTGAGAATTGGATGAGGGAACCTGGGCAAAGGCCCCACGAAAGGTTGGCCTTTGCCGTGGCGCGGTGCAGCGAATGGGCTTAGAATTCAGGAAGACACAAGGAGGGTTTCACGATGTATCAGAAAATCCTCGTTCCGATAGACGGGTCCATCCATTCCCACCACACCCTGGAACAGGCGGTCAAGTTGGCAGGGTATATGGGCCCCAGTTGCCGTCTGCGGGTTCTCCACGTGAGCGCCTACGTTCTGGTGGGGGACGCGGCCCTGGTGGTCGATCCGATCAAGGTCCAGGAGGAGGAGGGAAAGGCCATTCTGGCCGCCGCCGCCCCCTTCCTGAAAGATGCCCCCTTCGCCCACGACGAGGTGTACACCGCAGGGGACCCGGCCGAGACGATCTGCCGGATGGCCCAAGACGAGGGGTTCGACCTCATCGTGATCGGCAACCGAGGCCGGGGTCTGTTCAGCGAACTGCTGATGGGCAGTGTGTCGCACAAGATTTTGCAGCACGCCAACTGCCCCGTCCTGCTGATTCGGTGACTCAACCCCTCGGTCTCTTCTGAGGACCCCAAGAATTTGCTTCAGTTTTGCCGACAAAGTTTGACGCCTGACGACGAGTCATCAATAATGAACCTATGGTGCACCTTGAGCTCGACCATGTCCGAAAGGCGATCATCACCGCGCTCCAGAATACCTCCCAGGCCACGGAAGGGGTGTACCTCAAGCTGGGACAGACGTATCCGGCCCTGGTCAGGGAGCTCGATTCCGATTTGGTGGACAACCAGGACCTCGTATCGGCCCGGAACACGCTGACACGCACGACCGCCGACGCGTTGTCGGACCTGGAGAGTTGGGACGTTCGGTTGGTCCGGGGTCACCAGGAGAGGCACGCCTTTCTCGAAGCCCTGGATCACCTGATGGAACGCTTGGGGGAATTGAAGGCCGGCGTCGAAGACATCCGAGAGGACTCCGTGCAAATGGAATTGTTGAGCCTCAACGCCATGGTCATTGCCGTCAGGGCCGGAGAATCGGGCAGGGCCTTCTCGTGCATCACCGATGAACTGAAGAAGACTTCGAATCAGACCCTCGAACTGACCGAGCAGGTCGGCCGGGGCGAGGTGGTGCTGGGTCGGAGTTTTGAGGACTTCAAGGCCAGCCTTCAGGGTCTCAACCAATTGGAGAAGGACATGCTTTCGTCCTTCCTCACCCAGGCGCGCCGGGTATTCCAGGGCCTTGGCGAGGCGAGCCAGGTCCTCGTCGACCGTCTCTCCCAGATCCAGAGGCAGACCTCCGACGTGAAGGACCCCCTGGTCCGCATTGTGGTCGAGATTCAGAACCAGGACAGGATCCGTCAAAGCATCGACCACGTGCTGATTTCCCTTGAGGAGATGCGGTCCGAGGCGACCCCCACTCCCGAGGCCCAACTCGACAATTTCGCCTACCTGGAAGTGCTCGCGGGGCTCTGCTCCCAGGTGCTCGACGAGATCCAGGATCAGATCCGGCACAACCGCCAGTCGTTTTCGCGTCTTCTCGCCGCCGCTCAGCTCAAGGTTGGCACCCTGGAAAGAGAGCGCACCGCCCTCGTTTCTGGTCTCGACACGGGTACCAGCAGCGGGGCCCTGGAACGGGGATTTCAGGAGGGAACGACGCTTTTCCATGCCTTCGAAGCGGAGTCCGACAGGCTGGTCCGCCACCGGGAGATCTCCTTCCAGAAGAGTCTTCTTCTCCGGCGCGCCGCCAAGACCCTCGTCGAAGGCCTTCAGTCCTTTGACAAAATCCTGGACCAATTCCGCAACGTCGATTTGGCGGCCCGTATTCAGGTCGCCCGGCACGCCGCCCTGGGTTCGATGAAGGGGAACGCCTCGGAGATGACCACCCTCACCCACACCATCGAGGCCGATACCGGCCGATGCATCGCCATCACCGGCGGCTTTTATCAGGGCGTCGAGGACCTCTTTCGGGCCTACACCGTCAACGCCACGGCCCGGGCCACCGAGGACCATGGTTTCCGTGAGGGGCTTCAGCAGACGGTCACCCAGCTCAAGGACGCCCGGGACACCCTGAAACAAACCGTGCAGGAAAGCCAGGTCTTCACGAGCACGTTCCTGGACCAGTTTTCGCAGACCGAGGCCGACTTACAGACCCTCGACCGGCTGGTGGTGGACATCGAAGAGCAGAAGGCCAGCCTGAAATCCCTGGGCGAGCAGGTCTCCCAGGCCAAGGGGGTCCTGCTGGCCGAGAGGGGTCTCAGCGATTGGAAACTGAACGAGGAACGACTGAAAACGATGGTGGAGAATTTCACCATCTTCAGCCACAAGAAGCTCGCGGCCCAACTGGGAGAGTTCGAGCTGTCGGCCTCGGTCGATTCCGGAGAAGTGACGTTATTCTGATCATGACGCTGAAGGAGTAAGACACCATGCCCAAGAACATCCTCGTCGTTGACGATTCCAACGCGGTGAGGCAAAGCGTCAGCTTTGTCCTCGAGCAGTCTGGCTACCAGGTGGTCCAGGCCCTCGACGGCGCCGATGCCCTGAAGAAGCTGGACGGCACCGCCTTCGATCTCATTATCAGCGACGTGAATATGCCCAACATGAACGGCATCGACCTGACCAAGAACGTCAGGCAGACGGCAAAATACAAGTTCACGCCCATCCTGATGCTGACCACCGAATCGCAGTCGGACATGATGCAGCAGGGAAAGGCCGCCGGAGCCACGGGGTGGATCGTGAAGCCCTTTGAACCCGAGAAGCTCTTGAACGTCGTCAAGAAGCTCGTCCCGTAAGGTCGAGGGGACGCTCCCGAAATCGGTTGCCGGCGGCGACGGATCGTGCTATTGTGGGGTGTCCTCGTCCTCCGACCTACCCAAAAGTCCATTCCCCCAAGAAACCCAGAAAGTTCGTCTCTATCCCCTGAGATTGGAGTATCTTATGATTCTGGGTTTCGTCCGTGGACCGCGTCCCCTCGACCTCTTCCACCCTCGAACCAAAGGCAAGTAGAGTGGCCTCCCCCCTTTCCGAACTGGAAGGTAAAAAGACCTTTTTCGTCCAACCCAGTAGCGTCATCCGTACCGAGATGATCGCCGAGCTCATCAAGCTGGAATACGAGGTCTACCTCGTCAACGACGCCGCCGACGCCAAGAGGCTCTTCTTCCAGTACCCGAACTGCCTGGCCTTCCTCAACATCGACGACGGCCTGTCGGAGCTGCAGTGGCTCCGCCTCGTCCGAGAGGTCCAGCAGGACCCCCACCTCAAAGACGTGAAGATCGGTGTCCTCACCTACAACCAAGACAAGCGGTTGGCCGAGGAGTACCTGATCAACCTGAGGGTGCCCTGCGGCTTCGTGAAGCTCTCCCTGAAGATGAAGGACAGCCTCGACATCATCACCAAGGTTCTCGACGTCAACGAGGCCAAGGGCCGCCGGAAGTACCTGCGGGTCCATTGCGACCAGACCAGCGGCCTGAGCTTCAAGGACGGCCGCGACGTCATCGAGGGCCGCATCGTCGACCTGAGTTCCGTGGGCCTGACGTGCGTCCTGAAACCCGACAAGCGCTGGCCCAAGGGCGCGTCGCTGGCGTCCATCCGGTTGAAACTCGAGGGCGGGTACTGCACGGTGAGCGGGGTCGTCATGGGAAGCCGGCCCATGGACACCAGCCGGGAAACCCTGTACCTGGTCCTCTTTGATACCAAGACCGACACCGCCAGCGTCGAGAAGGTGCGGGCGTACATGCAGAAACGGCTGCAGTCGTCCCTCGAAACCTCCCTCCGCGACGCCCCCGTCCGGGTGCCCGTCACAATCTAGTCCTTCTGGCATTTCTCCTACCCGTGACCGAAACTGATCGTGCGGAACAAATAAGGGGTAACCATGGCCTACATCGAATGGACCAGCAAACTGGAGACGGGGATCGACGCCATCGACAAGCAGCACCAGCAGCTCATTGGGTTCGTCAACGAACTCTACGAGGCCATGCACCAAGGAAAGGGCCGCCTCGTGGTAGGCGATATCCTGTCCAAGCTCGTGCGGTATACCGAGTACCATTTTGCCACCGAAGAGAAGGCCTTCCAGAAGTACGGCTACTCGGGGCAGAAGGACCATGAACAGATCCACCGCACCCTCGTCGAGAAGGTGAAGGACCTCGAACGGCGCCAGAGGACCGAGGCCGTGGTCGTCAGCATGGAAACCTTGCGGTTCCTCAACGAGTGGGTGACCAACCACATCGCCAAGGAGGACATGGCCTACGTGCCGTTTCTCAAGGACAAGGCGATCGAGTAGCGGCACAGGACACGATACTCCGGATCTTAGGTATATTAGGAAGACCCAGAGGTGCCACAATGAATACCTTTGATCTGATTGAGAAGCGCGTGTCGGTTCGAACGTTTACCGAACGGGAGGTTGACCCGGCGAGCCGCCAGACCCTCCTCGACTACGCTGCTACCCTGAAGGCTCCCTGGGGTCACGAAGCCAGGTTCGCCTGGGTGCCGGTGACCCCTTCGGACCGTGAAGCCCAGAGGTTCGGAACGTATGGAATGATCCAGGGGGCCCAGCTCTACCTCGCCGGGGCGATGAAACAGGGCCCCGGAGCGGCCGAAGATTTTGGCTACCTCTTCGAAGGCATCCTCTTGAAAGCCACCGAATTGGGGTTGGGCACCTGCTGGCTGGGGGGAACCTTCCGCCGGGGTGACTTCACGCAGGCGCTGGCTTTGCTGGACGACGAGTTCATCCCTGCCGTCTGCCCGGTGGGCTACGCCTCCCCCACCAAGCGTTTGAAAGAAAAACTCATCGGCACCGTCTTCCAGGTGAGGCAGCGCAAGCCCCTCAAGGACTGGGCCATCGTCGAGGGTGAACCAGGAGAGTATCGGGAAGCCCTCGAAGCCGTGAGGCTGGGCCCCTCGGCGTCGAACAAGCAACCCTGGCGCGTGCACCTCGCCAACGGACGGGCGCACTTCTACCTGGAAGAGACCCCCGGCTACAACGCGGAATCGGTGGCCCGATGCGGCTTCCCCATCCAGAGACTCGACATGGGCATCGCCTTCTACCACTGGGAGAGGGTGCTGTCCGACCAGGGGCTGGTCGGGGCGTGGACCCAAAATGACCCCAAGATTACGGTCCCCGACAAATGGGAGTACGTAGCCACCTGGAGCCGCTAGGAGCCGCGTTCTTCCCGCTCATGCGTTCTTCGTCGAATGGGGCAGCATGAAATAGCCGGCGATCCCCAAGTAGAACGCGACGGCGAGGTACGGGTGCACCCAGGCTAGGGCCGCGGCTCCCCCGTAGGCGATGGGTCCAAAGAGAATGGTGAACCATGTCCCGGTCCGGAAATCCTTCAGGGAGACGTGGTCGTGGAACAAGGATGTGTGGCCCTGGAGGTACCAGCGGCCCACGGTCCAGGTGAGGCCCTGGCAGGCCATCACCACCCCGTAGAACGACACGGCCAACGGGTTCTGCAGATAGTCCCCCATCAGGGCCGTGGGAAAGGGGATGAGCGACACCCAGAACAGCAGGAAAACGTTCCACCAAAAGACACCATGGTCCACGACACGAAGCATCTTGAAGAAGCGGTGGTGGTTGAGCCAGATGACGGCTACTGTAAAGAAGCTATTGGCCCAGGACAGGAATTTGGGGACCATGGCCAGCAGTTGGGTCGCCAACGCCTCGGGCGAGCCCCCCTCCCCGAGTTCGGGAACCCTGAGTTCCAGCACGAGGAGGGTCAGAATGATGGCAAAGAGCCCGTCGCTGAGGTTCTCGAGGCGCCCCTTGTTCATGAAGCCGATGTCGGAAGAGGGATTCGGCGGTTCGTTCATTTCAACCCCGCGATCTTAAACTGAAATTGGAAGGAGCCCGTGGCCTGCCAGATCCTCAGCCAGAGGGGCAGCAGCATCTCCGTGCCCCGGGCCGCCGTCAGATCGCCCAGGTCGAGGATGTGCTTCCAGCCGAACCATCGGTCCAGGAGGGACTTCACCTGGTCGCGGGCCGGCTCCGAGTTCCCGCAGACGAAGACGTGATGGTCGCCCGAGTCTACGGCAGCCGGGTTCACCATGATCGACACGGTCATGGTGTTGAGGGCCTTCACAATATGGGCCGCAGGGAACCGCCGCTGCAGGGTTTCGGCCAGGGAATCGGTGTTGCTGACAAACAGGCTGGGGGGAAAGCCCTTAGAGAAATCGAGGGGGTTGGACACGTCGATGACCGTCTTGCCTTCGAGGGCCCGGTCGCCCACGGCCTCGAGCACTCCCAGCGACGCCTCGCCCTTGGTAAGGTTGAGGAACACTTCGGCGGCGGCGCATTCCGCATAGGGTACCAGCTTCA
>JAHFSN010000111.1 GCA_023265735.1 Spirochaetaceae bacterium
CCGCAGGAGGGCGAGGTCCACCTTGCCCACGCGGTCAAATTGCCAGTTTCGCAACTGCCCTTCGATCACCTTATCAATTTCATCCCAATGTTCGACGGTCCCGGCGATGAGGAACCGCGCAAAGAACTGCACGTCGGGCTCCAACTCCTCCCGTTCCTTCGGGTCCATCCAATTCAGCGTCAGAAGCTCGTCGAGACCTTTGGGATTCAGGTCTCGGCTGAAGAGGCTTTGAAAAGCAATAACCCTCGCTTGGCGGCGACTTCCCATTAGAAATTCTGCTCAAAAACCGTCACAGTTGCCTTGGCCTTCAAGCCGTTGCCGATCTCTTCCACCATTTTGGTCTGATTCTGTATCAGCTTGTTCTGGGAGATGGTCCGCTGAATGTAGCCCCGGACGGTTTCCTGTTGGCCGGGAAACACCGGCTCGTCGAGAGTCATGAAGTGCTTGTCAATCTTCTGGGTGACCCGGATGATATGCAATCCGGAATTCGAAGTCAGGATCTGGCTCAGGTCTCCTTTCTTCAGGGCAAACGCTGCGTTCACAAAATCCGCACCAAAGACCCGCATGAGCTGCTGACCCACCGGACCATCCATGTTTCGAGGAAGGAATCCAATATCACCGTTGCTCTTGGACGAAGTCGGATCTTCGGAGACCGTCGATGCCATTTCTTCAAACGTCGCCTGCCCCGAACTGATCTTCTTCAGGGTATCCTCGGCCCGTTTCTGAATCTCCGCCAAGGTGCCTTTGGGCCTCATTTTGGTGTCGAAGAAGATGTGAGACACCCGGATGTAGTCGGGCGAGACAAACCGGCTCTGGTTCGCATCAAAGAACGCCTGAACCTCTTCCTGGGTCACGTTGATCTTTCCTACTTCTTGGGCCTGGGGAAACTGATTGAAGTACTTCATGTTGGCGATCTGCTTCTTGAACTCAATGGTCGCCACGTCCCAAGGTTTCCCGCTCTGCCTTTCGACTTCGGCCTTGATCTGGGCATCGGACATGCCGGGGTTGTTGGCGCGGAACTGCTTGTACAGGTCGTCGTCGGTCCCCTTGATCCCTTGGGCTTCGATGTCCATTTGGATCAGCTCCCGAATCACCATTTCGTCGAGGACCTTCTTCTTCTGCTCGGGGGTCAACTTGGTGGCTTGCTGGGTTTCGATCGCCGCCACCTGATCACGAAAAGCCTTCTGCGACACCAAGGAGGACTTCTTATCCAGCTTGATCGTTGCCACCGGCTGATCCAGAGTCTGGGCGCCCAAGGCACCTGCCAAAAGGACCCCCAAAATGGTCCATCCCCATCGTTTCATATCGAATCCTTCGTCTCACAGTATCAGGGGCCCTACCCCCTGTCAATTCACGCCAGCAGCAGGGTTCAGTCCAGTTTTAGCCGCTGCCCCAGGGCCAAAGCATCGGCCGGTTTCGAAAGCAATTCTGAATAGCGCACGACCATTCCCTCGTGTTCCAGCGCCTTCATCAACTGGAGGAGCGTCGCGTTGGCTCCTAGGGGAGCCGACGAAACGAACGCGAAGGTCTTCTTGCCGGCAACAATACCCGAATGGCTCAGGGAAGGAGCCAACTCGGGGGGCAGGGCACCTTTGATGAGCGACCTCACGTCGCAACCAACGGCCAAGTAATGGTACCCCGTCAGCTTGATCTCTCGCTCTTTCCCTCCGTCGATGACGTCGACCTGGGCTCCCTGCTTTCTGAGGCCCTGGGCTAGGGCTTCAGCCAAGCCGGCCACAGAACGGCCCCGCTTGGAAAAGTAGAGCACGGCGGCTCGAATCATAGGACCTCCAAAAAAAAAGACTTCCCCGGCAAACGCCGGAGAAGTCGGCTTCGCTATCGAAAAAGAATCACTTCTTGACGGGATCCGGGACCACGGGGGCCTTAGCGGGAATCTCCGCCGCGGTGGCGGGCGCCGTGGCCGCGGCGGGCGCCGTAGGCTGCGCGTTCCACCACTCCGTCGTCTTCGAGGCTTGCTGCCGGGCAGCCGCCGCTACGTCTCCGGTATCGGGCGTCTTGAAAAGGATGGCAAGACCGAAGGCCGTCACGATGAAGAGCGCCCCCAGCACCTGGGTCGTCCTGGTGAGCACATTCCCTGCGCGGGAACCGAATGTGGAAGAGCTGCCTCCCCCAAACATCCCGGCCAGTCCGTCACCTTGTTCGTCTTGGATGAGGACCATGCCCACCAGAAAAAACGCAACGATGACGAAGAAGACCAAAAGCAGAATGGACAAAATACCCATGCGGAAGCACTCCCGTTATTATTTGTCGAAGGCGATGATCGGAATGAACGTGTCCGCCTTCAGCGACGCGCCTCCCACGAGGGCACCGTCAATGTCGGTCTGGGCCATCAATTCCTTGACATTGTCAGGTTTCACCGACCCACCGTACTGAATGATGATAGCATCCGCGGCCTTCTTTGTATAGAGTTCGGCGACGGTGCTGCGGATGACCTTATGGATATCGTTGGCATCTTTCGGAGTCGCGGTCTTCCCGGTGCCGATGGCCCAAACGGGCTCGTAGGCGATGGTCACCTTGGCCAGATCGGCCTCGGTCAGGCCCGCGAAGGCCTCCTTGGTCTGCCGGATCACCACCTCGGCCGCCTTGCCGGCTTCCCGTTCCGCCAACGTTTCTCCATTGCAGTAGATCACCTCAAAACCGTGCTTGAGGGCCAGCTTGATCTTCTCGTTGACGAGCTTGTCGGTTTCGCCATGGAACTGACGGCGCTCCGAGTGGCCGAGAATGATCACGTCAACACCGAGTTCCTTGAGCATCAGCACCGAAATCTCACCCGTGCGAGCTCCCGTTTCCAGGGCCGATACGTCCTGGGCTCCCACGAGGATGGGCGAACCCTTCACTGCTTCCTTGACCGCCGCAATCGCCGTGTACGGCGGAGCGACCAAGACTCGGTTCTCCGAAGCCTTTGCCGCCGGAATCAAAGCGGTGGCCAGAGCCTTCGCTTCGCCCAGGGTGCCCCAGAGCTTCCAATTTCCCGCCAAAAATTTCTTTCGCGCCATTTCACACCTTCTTTGTCAAAATCAGGTCCCTTGAGGGACGCGCCAAACCAAAAAAAACAAACACGAGCCCCAGGGCAAGCGAAGCGATGCCCATCAGCCCGCGGCAAGCGAAGCGATGCCGCCCGCCCCTACCCGCCAGAACCAGCCTCTCGCGGCCTAGCGGGCGTAAGGGAAGGAGATCGTCGTTCTGGTTCAGCCGAGGCGGAGCGACGCGCACAGGCGTACATTTGGTACGCCGAGCACGGAAGCCCGCCGAGGCGACGCCAGAACGGCGAGATCCGAGCTTACCGGCAGACTTCGATGCCGGGAAGCTTCTTGCCCTCAAGCAGTTCCAGAGAGGCGCCGCCGCCCGTCGAGACGTGGCTCATCTTCTCGGCCAATCCGAACTTGTTCACGGCCGCGACCGAATCGCCGCCGCCGACAACGGTGATGGCGCCCCGGCCCGTGGCCTCGGCGACCAGCTTGGCCACGGCCTCGGTTCCCTTGGCAAAAGCATCGAACTCAAACACGCCGACGGGGCCATTCCAAACGATGGTCTTAGCCTTGGCCAGCACGTCTTTGTAGAGCGCCACCGTCTTGGGGCCCACGTCCAGACCCATCAGGTCGGCGGGAAGGTCGATGGCGTTGACGGCCACAGGCTTGGCTGCCGCGTCAAAAGTGGCAGCGCCCATGTGGTCAACGGGAAGCACAATCTCGACGCCCTGCTTCTTGGCTGCGGCAAGGACGCTCTTGGCGGTATCGAGCTGGTCATCTTCGACCAGTGACTTGCCGACGGTGTGCCCCTGGGCCTTGAGGAAGGTGTAGGCCATGCCGCCGCCGATCACCAGGGCCGAGGCGTTCTTGAGAAGGCTCTCCAAGACCGCGATCTTCGAACTCACCTTGGCGCCGCCAATGATGGCGACCAAGGGCTTGGCGGGCTTGGTGACGATGGGTTCCAGGTACGCGACTTCTTTTTCCATGAGGAAACCGCCGACGCTGACCTTGAGGAACTTGGCGATGGAAGCCGTGGAGGCGTGGTCCCGGTGAGCGGTGCCGAAGGCGTCGTTCACGAAGATGTCGCCGTAGGTGGCCAGCTCTTTGGCCAGCTTGTCCCGCTCGGCGGGGTCGTCACTGGTCTCCTCTTTGTGGAAACGGGTGTTCTCCAGCAGAATGACCGTCCCGTCCTTCTGACCATCGATAAAGGCCTTCTTGCCGAAGCAGCCGTCTTCTCCGCCGAAGACCACGGGCTTGCCCAGCTTCGTGGCCAAGTATTCGGCCACGGGGGCGAGCCGGTGCTTGCCGGCGATGTACTTGGCCTCGTCGAAGGTCTTTCCGTCCTTCTCGGCTTTCTCCTTGGCCTTCTTGGCGTCCTTCTTGGGGTCGCCCAGGTGGCTGAAGAGCGTGATCGTCTTGGCGCCCTTGTCGAGAAGGTACTTGATGGAGGGAATGGCCGCCACGATCCGTGTGTCGTCCTGGACCTTGCCATCCTTCATGGGAACGTTAAAGTCAACGCGCATGGCAATGCGCTTCCCTTTGACGTTGATATCCTTGATCGTCTTAATCATAGATTACTCCTGCGCCGGAGATGCTCCCCGACGGCTGGCCCGGGCTCAGGCCCGGGCGAAAAATTCAAAAAAGGCCCCCAGTGAAGGGAGCCCACAAAATCCGAGAGACTCAAGCCGTCAAGAGAGACTTGCCGGGGAAGAAACTGACACGAGGCCTCCCCTCAGCAGCGACCCTGCCAACGGCGGGCATCATTACTTCTTGGCCATCACACGGACCATTTCGACGACCTTGTTCGAATAGCCCCACTCGTTGTCGTACCAGCTCACCACCTTGACGAAATTGTCATCGAGGTTGATGCCGGCTTCGGCATCGTAGACAGAGGTGTTGGACTCGCCGCGGAAATCGGTAGAAACCACCTTCTCCGTGGTGTAACCAAGGACGCCCTTCATCGAACCCTCGGAGGCCTTCTTCATGGCGGCGTCGATCTCGGCCTTGGTGGCGGGCTTCTTGAGCACGCAGGTCAGGTCGACCACAGACACGTCGGAAGTGGGAACGCGGAAGGACATACCGGTGAGCTTCTTGTTCAGCTCGGGAATGACCTTGCCCACGGCCTTGGCGGCGCCGGTGGACGAAGGAATGATGTTCTCGAGGATACCGCGTCCGCCTCTCCAGTCTTTGTTCGAAGGACCGTCGACGGTTTTCTGGGTCGCGGTGGCGGCGTGAACGGTGGTCATCAGGCCCTTCTCGATACCGAAGGTGTCGTTGAGAACCTTGGCAATAGGAGCCAGGCAGTTGGTGGTGCAGGAAGCATTGGAGATGATGGTCTGCCCGGCATACTTGTCGTCATTGACGCCAAACACGAACATGGGGGTGTCGTCCTTCGAGGGAGCCGACATGATGACCTTCTTGGCTCCGGCCTTGATGTGCTTGTCGGCGCCCTTGTCGCCGGTGGCCTCGAGGAACAGACCCGTCGACTCGACGACGATCTCGGCTCCGATGTCGCCCCACTTCAGGTTGGCGGGGTCCTTCTCGGCGGTCAGACGAATCTTCTTGCCGTTGACAATCAGGGTGGTTCCTTCAACGGAAACGGTGCCCTGGAAGCGGCCATGGACCGAATCGAACTTCAGCATGTAAGCCAAGTACTCGGGTTCGAGCAGGTCGTTGATGCCGACCACTTCGACATCGGGGAAATTCTTGATGATTGCCCGGAAAACCATCCGTCCGATTCGGCCGAAGCCGTTGATACCGATCTTGATTCCCATAGGAATCCTCCTTGAATTAGTGATCTTTTTTACCGATTCATTTTAGGAAATTCGGCGGAGCCTGTCAATCCTTTCCCGCCCTTTAGGGTGGCCCAATTCACAATAATGCGTCTGAAGGCACAATAAAATTCTCCTCTCACCTGAGACCGAGGATGTCCCTCTGCAAGATGGCCGAAGTCGGAAGGGGGACGGGAGCCGACACTTTGGGGGGATTCTTTACGAGCAGGACTTCGTCTCCCACGGCGATCGTATCGAAGAACCCAGATTTTTCGAGCTTGCCCACAGTGGTCCAGTCGTCCGAGGTACCCGCTATCCAGGTTCCGAAGGCGTCGGTGGGGTTCCAGGTGAACCAGGAAGCGTCGCCCGTGGGTTCGGCGGAACCGTCGCGGAGCACCGTGAACTTTTGGTCGGGAACCACTCCGTCGCGCTTGCCCAGGTTGATGAGAACGTCGGTGCCATGGCGCTTCAGGACGCTGCCTCGGAGGGGAAACACCGCCGCGCTGGCCTGGGACAGTTCCCGCAGGCCGAGGGTCACGGGCTGGAGTCCCTTCTTGTAGACGGTGAAGCTCTGGACGAGCCGGCCCGTCCTGCCAAGGTACAGGTTCGCCCGGGCGGCGAAATCCCGAAGCCCTTCCTGGAAGCTCAGCGTGACGAAGTATTCCAGCCCCGCCTGACGGGCCTGGGCGAAGGCGTCGTTGAACCCCCGGACCGCCACCGCGCGATGGTCGTCCGTCGGGGAAAATACCTGTACCCAACGCAGACTGTCCCATTCGTCGGCGAAGACCTCGGCGTAGGATTCGGCGGCACCGTAGGAGGCCGTGGCCGAAGCGTCGGCGTCAAAGTACACGCCCACGACGAAGGGTCGGTAGAGCCGGCTCGTCCCGGGGCTGTTCAGTCCGTCGAGGTCCCCCAGGGTGAAGCCCCATTGGGCCGCCAGCGACTCGGAATACAGGCTGCGCTGGATTTCCAGGTCGTCGAGGAACGAAACGTCCTTGTAGTTCGGGCTCTGGGCGGCGATGGCCTCCAGCTCTTCGAGGGCGCTGGTCCTCAGCCCCTGCCGTTTCCAGATA
>JAHFSN010000112.1 GCA_023265735.1 Spirochaetaceae bacterium
CGTGAACAGAGCATTGAGCTTGGTCAGTTTCCCCACGAGGACGACCAGGAGTCCCTCGGCAAACCGGTCGAGGGTGCCGGTATGGCCCACGGTCCGACCGTAGAGCCTCTTCACGGCCCCCAGGGATTGGAACGAAGTGAGGCCTGGCTCTTTGTCAAGAAGAACCAACCCCGAGACGTGGTCAGCTACGATTGGCCTCATCGATCTTCCGGTTCAGTTCCAACGAATGATGGATGGAGTTGTCTGCAAAGAAGGCTACCCGGGGCACGGTCCGCAGGGACAGCTTCTTCATGAGCAGTCCCTGGATGAACCCGGAGGCGTGGTTGAGAGCCTCGACGCTCTTCTCAATCCGGCCTTCCGGTTGAAACGACGAGACGTAGGCCTTCGCCTGGCTCAAATCATTGCTGACCGTGACTTGATTCACCGTAAGGAAGGTGTTCACCCGGGGATCCTTAATCTCCTGCATCAGAATCATTTGACTCAGGATCCCCTGTATGAGGCTCTCAACCTTCTTCTTTCGAACTTCGTTCATGACGAGGCAGGTTTCGCCGAAAGGGCCCGCTTGGCCGCTTCCGCAGCCTCCTGCGCCTTGGTCTCAGCGATGGTCGGTCCCAGCTTCTTGGCCACTTGGACCCGTTCCACAACTTCGAACACGTCTCCCACTTTCACGTCGGAGTAGTTGTCCACGCTCATGCCGCACTCGAAGCCTTCCACCACTTCCTTCGCGTCGTCTTTGAACCGCTTGAGGGAGGTGACTTTGCCCGAGTAGATCTGGATGCCGTCGCGGATGATGTTGACGAAGCTCGTCCTCTTCACCTTGCCCGACGTCACCATACAACCGGCCACCAGGCCGATCTTGGGCACCTTGAACGTGTCGCGCACTTCGACCTGACCGATGACTTCCTCGCGGACCTCGGGGGCCAGCATGCCTTCCATGGCCGACCGGATGTCCTCGACCGCGTCGTAAATGATGTTGTACTTGCGGATCTCCACCTTTTCCCGCTCGGCAATCTGCTGGGCCTTGGCGGTGGGCCGCACGTGGAAACCGATGATGATAGCCTGGGACGCCATGGCCAAGGTCACGTCCTGCTCAATGATGGCACCGGCACCCGAGTGGATGCAGCTCAGCCGGATTTCTGAGGTCGATAGCTTTTCGAGGGCCACCTGCAGGGCCTCCACGGACCCATGGACGTCGCCCTTGATGATGACCTTCAGTTCCTGCACCTCTCCCGCCTGGATGGTGGAGTAGAGGTTGGCCAAGGTGACCTTCTTGACGTTCTTGGCCTCTTCCTGCTTGCGAAGCTCCTGCCTCTTCTCGGAGAAGTCCTTGGAGTCCCGCTCGCTCTCGGTCACTTGGAACGGATCGCCGGCCCCGGGAATCCCGTCGAAGCCCAGCACCTCGACCGGCATCGAAGGACCTGCTTCTTTCACAGGCGTACCCCGGTCGTCGAACATCGCCCGGACTTTCCCTGGGTAGACGCCGCCGACAAAGTAGTCGCCGATCCGAAGCACACCCTTCTGGACCAAAATGGTGGCCACCACGCCCCGGCCCTGGTCGATCTTGGACTCCAAGACCTTCCCTTCGGCCCGGCGCTTCTGGCTGGCCCGAAGTTCCATGATCTCGGCTTGAAGAAGAATGGCGTCGAGCAGATCTTCCAGACCCAGTTTCTTCAGGGCGGAAATCTCCACGTACATCGTGGACCCGCCCCAAGGTTCGGGAACCAGGCCGTAGTCGGACAGCTGCTGGCGGACCCGGTCAGGGTTGGCTTCGGGCAGATCGACCTTGTTGATGGCGACAATAATCGGAACCTTGGCTTCCTTGGCGTGGTTGATGGCCTCCACGGTCTGCGGCATCACGCCGTCATTGGCGGCCACGACGAGGACCACGATGTCCGTAATCTGAGCGCCACGGGCGCGCATCAGCGTAAAGGCCTCGTGACCGGGGGTATCCAGGAAGGTTACGTCGCCCTTGGCGTGGTGGACCTGATAGGCACCGATGTGCTGCGTGATCCCGCCGTGTTCCCCGGCCACCACGTCGGTGGTCCGGATGGCGTCGAGCAACTTTGTCTTGCCGTGGTCAACGTGTCCCATGATGGTGACGATGGGCGACCGATGGATGAGATCTTCGGGGTCGTCGGTCTCGGTGGCGATGACGGTCTCGTCGTAAAGCGAGATAATCTTCACCTCGGTTCCGTACTCAGCCGCGAGAATCTGAGCCGTTTCGGCGTCAATCTGCTCGTTGATGGTGACCATCATGCCCATGGTCATCAACTTCTGAATCAGGGACGACGCCTTGAGGTTCATCTTCCGAGCCAAGTCGGCGACAGTGATGACCTCCATGATATCCACTTCTTTGGGAACAGGATTGGCCTTGGCCTGAGCTCTCTTCTTTGCCTGATTGGCCTTGTCGAGGAGCTCCTCCTTTTCCTTGAGATAGGTTTTCTCTTTCTTCGATCGGAATTTCTTCGGCTGGATTCCCTTAGTCAGGTCGGGAGCGGGTGCTCCGCCACCGGGGCCAGGACGAGGTCCGAAGCCGCCGGGACGAGGACCATACCCAGGACCACCCGGGCCGCCGGGACGAGGACCGTACCCAGGACCACCGGGACGAGGACCATACCCCGGGCCACCGGGACGAGGCCCATAGCCGGGACCGCCCGGGCCACCGGGACGAGGCCCATAGCCGGGACCACCGGGTCCCCCTTGGGGCCGAGGTCCATTCCATTGACCAGGAGGTCGGTCGCCATAGGGACGAGGCCCTGGAGGACCGCCCTGGGGCCGATCACCCTGAGGAGGCCGATTACCCCACTGATTTGCGGGCCGATCACCATAGGGCCGAGGAGGTTGTCCGCCCGGTCCACCCTGGGGCCGCGGGCCGTTCCACTGACCTTGGGGAGGACGGTCACCCTGGGGTCCCCCTTGAGGTCGGGGACCGCCCCACTGTCCGGCGGGTCTGTCGCCGTAGGGCCGAGGCTCCCGGGGCGGACGACCTGACTCGATGCGCAGACCCTCGGGCTTAGGCCGATCGGGATTCGGAGCCACGCGGCGCATTTCTTGGGGACGCTTGGAGGCAAACTCAGCGATCTTTTCGGGAGAAAGTTTGGATTCCGAAGAACCGGAGGCAACAGCCTTCGCGGGAGCTCCGCCCGAAGTGGGTCCGGAAGCCTGGGGCCTCGGTGCCCCAGTCCCTTCCGGTGACTCACCTTTGTGAGCCACAACGACCTTCTTGACCACGGCCTTCTTCTTTACCACAACAACAGCTTTCTTCTTTTCGCTATCGGTGGCCGGTTCCGGAATCTGAGGAGTCTCTGGCTTGGGATGCTTGATGAGGGTAGCTTTGGGTTTCTTGTTATCCAGTTCTTCAGACATATATGACTATTTTTCCTCGGCTCCCTCTTCCTCGATTTCGAAACTCAGGCCAACTCCGCAGTTGGGGCACTGGGTCATGTTTATCTGGACGGGGTGCCCACATTCCGGGCATTCGAATTCTTCTTCGTATTCTACAGCATCTTCCGGCGAATAATCAACGGTCGATTCCGCGCCTTCGTCCTCGACGATCTCGACATTTTCCTCGATGACCTTCATCAAGGTTTCCACGTCTTGCGCGGTGATCCCGTCAATATTGCCCAAATCGTCCCGAGACAAGTTCACCAAAGTCTCAATCAAGACGATGTTGTGCTCGGCCAGAACTCCTACGAGCCGCTCGCTAATTCCTTCGAGCTCAGACACGTTAGTAATGACAGAACCTTCGGCTTCTTCGTCGTCGCGGAAGAGACCGTGGGCCGCCTCTCTGGCTTCCCGGCTGAGGTCCATCTCGGCGAACTGTTCCTCGGTCTTGACGTCGATGCTCCAGTCGACCAGACGGTTGGCCAGCTTGACATTCAGCCCCTGCTTTCCAATCGCCAAGCTGAGCTGGCTATCGGGAACGACGGCCAGGGCCTGCTTCTTCTGCTCGTCCAGGATCACGACCTGGCTCACCTGGGCGGGATTCAGGGCGTTGCGGATGAATTCCCGGGGTTCCGGATCGTACTTCAGCACGTCGATCCGCTCTCCCTCCAACTCCTTCATCACGGCCTGAATTCGGACGCCCTTGAGCCCCACGCAGGCTCCGATGGGGTCCACTTCTTCTTTCACCGAACGGACGGCGATCTTGGTGCGGTAACCGGCTTCCCGGACGATCTTGTGGATAAGAATGGTCTTCTCGTAGATTTCCGGAACTTCCAGCTCGAACAGCTTCTCGACAAACTTGGGATCACGGCGTGTCAGAACGATTTGAAGCCCGCCAGGAGTCTTGCGGACTTCGCTGATCATGCTCTTGATCCGGCTGCCGGGGGCGTAAGTCTCCCGGGGCGACTGGTTCTTGCGGGGAAGGATACCCTCGGTTCGACCGAGGTCAACGTAGATATTGCCGTTGCGTTCCCGCTGGTAGTACCCGATGATGACCTCGTTTTCCTTTCCCGAAAATTCGGAAAAGAGCGTATCCTTCTGGATGTCCCTCAGGTACTGTTTCGCCCTCTGCTTCGCCGTATGCACCGACGACCTGTCAAACTCCTTGGGATCGATTTCGATCAGGAGTTCATCGCCCACGGAGGCTTCCTCGTTGAGGGCCTTGGCGTCCTTCAGTTCCAGCTCACCGACGGGGTCGTAGAGGTCATCGTCCTCCACCACCACCTTCTTCGCGCTGATGGAAACGTCACCAAGGTCCTCGCCAAATTTCACCACGGCGTTGTCACTGGTTCCATAGGTCTTCTTGTAGGCCGCGAGCAGAAATTCCTCAACGACTTTCTGGACCAAATCGCTGCTGATTCCCTTGTCTTGTGTAATGGCTTTTATGGATTCGCTCAGTTCAGAGTTCACTCAACCCCTCCCTTTTAAAGATCGTGCAATTTCGCCTTCTGGATGGCGCTGATGGGGACAACTTTTGATCCGGACGACGACTGGAAATTGACCTGTCCGGCCTCGACGGCCGTAAGGATTCCATCTTCCCAATCCTTCGCCCCAGAAAGATAGAGACGGATTTTCCGGCCCTGAAAGTACTCCAGCTCCCTCTGGTATTTCAGGTTCCTCTCCAAACCGGGGGAACCGAGCTCAATCGAAAAATCATCGGTGTGAAGCAAGCCCTCCAACCGGGGAACCAGGGCCTTATGGACCCGGCTCAACTCGTCGATTCCCAGTCCGGAAGACGAATGCAGCACCACATTCACCGACGTAGTGCTGCCCTTGGTCCGCAGGCCCAAGTCCACAAGGTGGAGACCAAACTCCTGGAAGAAGCGATCCAGGTCTAGGAAGACAGGATCGCTGGGGTCATTCAGCAACATGGCACACCATAAAAAAAAGAGCCGTTTCCGACTCTTTTGCAATTAGAGAGCTTAACTGTAAGGAATACAATAGCCATCGAAGGGTTCTCTGTCAAGGTCCCGGAATCGTCAGTGAAGGCCCAAGCAGAGGACCCGGACCTCCTGAACTCCGGCGCGGATCAGGGCACCCGCGCAAGCCTCCGCGGTGGCGCCGGTCGTCACCACGTCGTCAACAAGCCACACGAGGGGCTGGCCCCTCAGGCGGCCGGCCCAGGGCCGGGAGAGGGCGTAGGCTTCCCGGGCATTCTCCATTCGAGCCGAGCGGCCCAGGGTCTTCTGAACCTCCGAGGGCCGGCGCACCAGAACTCTCCAGACCGGCAGACCGGTTTCTCGTCCCAACGCCAAGACAAAGTGCAGGACAGGGTCCCAGCCCCTCTTCCACACCCGGCGGCGTAGGGACGGAACAGGAACCAGCGGTCCTGGGCGGGCCAGCCGGGAACCAAACCGATGGGCCCAGAGGTCCGCCAAGGCCTTCTGACCCCCAAACTTGTACGAGCGAAGGAGTTCTCCTGCGGGCTCGCTGTAGGCAAAAAGCCCTTCGACACAGGGGAACGACCACTTCTGGGCCGAACAATCCATGCAGAGGTCTGCCTCGGCGAGACGGGGCTGGCCGCAGAGGGGACAGGTTCCCAGACCCGGATCGGGGGGAAGAAACGGTTGGTATCGGGCCTGGCAGGTCCGGCAAAGGACCTCGCCGGGGGCGCAGTCCCCGCAAGAGAGGCATCGGCGGGGCAAAGGAAGAAAGGTTCTCATGAAAGGGAGAACGGGTCCGGCGAAGCTGCCGCTTGCCTTTCAGCGGCCCGCCTCTCCCTTGAGCCGGGCCAAGGCGTTGAGGGCCTCGAGGGGCGTCATCCGATCAAGGTCGAGGCCCTTCAGCTCGGTTCGCAGACTGTCTTCGGGGGCAAAGAGGTCGAGCTGGGGGTCGGGGTCGGGGTAAGGACGCGAACCTCGGGGGATGGCCGTCTGGTCCTCCGGGGGCAGATGGGCCAGGATCTCGGCGGCCCGGGTCAGGACGGGGCCCGGCACCCCGGCCAGGCGCGCCACGTGGAGACCGTAGCTTTGGTCGGCGGCCCCAGGAATGACCCGGCGAAGGAAGACCACTTCCTCACCCTCCTCCACCACGGCCATGGAAAAGTTGCGGAGCCGGGGATGCTTGAGGGCCGTCAGCTCGTGAAAGTGGGTGGCAAAGAGGGTCTTGGCGCCCACCTGGTCGAGGAGGTACTCGCAGATCGCCCAGGCCAGCCCAAAGCCGTCCCGGGTCCCCGTGCCCCGGCCCACCTCGTCCATGATGACCAGGCTGGCGGGGGTCGCGTTCCGGAGGATGTGGGCAGTCTCGTTCATCTCCACCAAGAAGGTCGACTCGCCCCGAGCCAGGTGGTCGCTGGCCCCCACCCGGCAGAAGATCCTGTCCACCGGGGACCAGCGGGCCTCGCT
>JAHFSN010000113.1 GCA_023265735.1 Spirochaetaceae bacterium
CGGCAAACCCGGCCGAGAGGTAGACGTGGCCGTGCTGCTGGGCGGAGACGTTCACGAGGCCGATCTTTGCCAGATCCACGCCGGCGGCCTTGAGATCCGAGAAGAGAGCTTCGAGGGAGGCCAAGAAGAGAAGGGGCGGCTGATCGGCCTCGCCGGGTGACCGGGGCGGCAAGAGCACAAGCTCGGGGTCGAGACCGTAGCCGGCCAAACGGGGGTCCGACTTGTAGGTAACGGCCAGAGCTTTGACCGTGGAGGCATCTCGTCGGTCGACAACGACGGCCGACAAGCTCTGGGTGCTCGAATCGAGGCCCAAGACGTAAGGATGGTTCAAAATATACCTCTGCCGGGAGGATAGACCCGTTTGAGGGACCCTGGAATATCCTCAATTGACCACATGCGGGAAAAATTGACTTGCGGTTTCTCCACCTCAGGAACCCGAGAGCGCTTTTCTTTTCCTGTGGTGGCCGACGAACCGGATGATGATGGTCACGACCAGGGTGGCCAGGGTCACCGCCATCGAGAAATGGAGCTGGAACTCTACGTCGTTGAAGGTTTTGCGAGCATCGTCGACCTTCTTGCGATCCATCTTCTGGAAGGTTTGTTCGAGGTCGATTCTTGTGGAGTTCAGCGCTTGCACCTCTTCGTCGGGGATGGTCTCACCCGCCTCCGCGAGGCCGTAGAGGGCCTTGAGCTGTGAAAGGTAGGTCGCAATTTGCCCCTTGAGGGTCACCAAAAGGGCCTTCTCCGACTTCGTGGTGAGGCGAACGGAGGCCCGGGCCAACGAAGAGTTCAGCGCCTTCACCTTGGCGTCGATGGTCTTCTGAAGTTTGAGGAAGTTTGTTTTCCCGGTCAGAATGAGGGCGTCCTTCAGCTCCGAATCGAGGAGAAGCAACGTGGTTTGGGTGTTTTGAAGGGCGTCACCGCCCCGCAGGTCTTCCTGGTAGATCCGCGAAAAGTTCGCCTCCAGGGTGTTCAGATACGCGATGGCAAAGATGCTGTTCCCCAGGGTGAAGAGGAGGAAGGCCCAGAGGACGAGGGCGGGGTTGGACTGGAGATAGGCGAGCACGCCTCGAAACCAAGACACCAAGGGCCCCTAGTTCTTCTTCTTGGCGTTGGAGGCCGTCCACTGGTCCGCGGCCGCCACGAGAGCCTTCTGGGCTTCCGCAGGGGTCTTCGTCCCGTCCCAGACCTCCTGGAGCACCTGGACCACGGCGGGGTCGTCGAGGACGCCCACCGACGGGTTTTCCGCACTCGCGGCCCGGAAGTTTGTGGGTTCCACGAGGCCCGACCCCAGGGCCGCCAGCATCTGGGCCTTCCGGCGCTTCTGGGAATAATCGGGGGCGCTTTCTGCCTTGGGCCTGACCACGGGAAGGAAGGGCGTGTGATCGACGATGGCCTGGGCTCCCTTCTTCGTGGAGAGGAGCCGGAGCAGTTCCGCAGACGCCGAGGGAAAATTGGTCTCACTGTCGATGGCGCCGACCCGGACCGTGACCCAGGGATTCAGCCGGGCTCCCTTCCAAGTCGGAAGAGCGCTGAATTGGAGGTTCCGCCCGTTGGATGTGGCGGCTTCGACGTCGAGCCAGGTGCCCACGAGTCCGAACGGCAGCGACTCGTCGGTCAGGAGCTCGTCCCCGCGGCTCGTCATCTGGGCACCGGAAACCGGGGCTCCCGTGGGAGTCACGGCGATGCGCGCCTCCGCAGCGGCCCGGATAAACTCCAGACCTTCGAGGAACCCAGGCTTCTCGAAGCCCGGCCTCAGGGGGTTCTCCTCCTTGAAGATCGACCAGTTGCCCGTGGCCACGAAGTACCCCCGTCGAAGACTGTCGAGGGGCAGAGGGAAGGCCCGGTACAGAATCTTCCCGAGGGCCGAAGGGCGATGGGTCTGCCATTCCTGGGCGAGAGCAAAGATCTTTTCCCAGGTGTCGAACGCCCGGGGGAGATTCTCGCCGGTGACGCTCACGTCGTAGCCCAGGGACTTCAGAAGGGTTTGGTTCCAGCCAAAGACCAGGCCCCGGTAGGTGAGCGGCACCACCGTCACCTCGGAGAAGCCCACATTGGAAGCCTGGTAGTACGCGAGGACCGTGTTGTCGTTGACCAGCTTGGCCAGGTTCCCATCGAGGACGCTCAGGTGGTCGGCCACGGACAGGAGGTCGCCGGGTGAAGCCACGACCACGTCGGGGGTGGCCCAATCTCGGTGCACGAACTTCTGAGCCGCCTCCGCGGAGGAGAGGAGGACAACCCGGACCGCGTCGGCGGCCTCCGGGTGGGCGTCGTTCCAGAGATCGACGAGGGCCTGACCGTAGGCTTCGCTGTCGACTCCGACAAGCACCTTGGCTCCATCTTCGACGACGAACTGCCCTTGGGTGTCGTCCCATTGGGCGCGGCTGGCCACTTGGGCCGAGGCCGATCCGAGGGCCAAGATAAACACGAAGGCCGCGAGCCAGGTTGGTTTCATTGTTTGTCTCCCTTCCATTCCCGAAATACCCCTTCCATAGTAGGCGAAATCATCCCCATATTTATACTGATTCCATGGCCAAAGTGCTCTTCTTCCTCGAACTGCTGGTCGGACTCGTGGTGGTCCCCTTTTGGCCCGGAGTGGACCACGGGTACGCGGTCTTGGGCGTCGTCCTCCTGGGACTGGTCCTCGTCCTGACCTTCGGCGCCGTGATGGCCGTCCATGGCGTTCGCAAGGTGGTCCAGGCGGTCTTCGACGCCTGGTACCCGTCCGCGGACCCGAACAGGTCCACACTGGTTTGGGCGCTGGCCTCGGCGGTCTTCCCGGTGGCGGGCGGGTTGGGAGGACTGATCATCGTGGCCGCCGCCTTGAGCCGGCTCGACCTGGGAGGGTCCTGGTCCCCGGCCCTCACCCTGGGAGCCTTCTGCCTGATCTGGGGTTTCCTGGGGATGCTGGTCGGGAGCGCCCTCAGGCGGATCGTCGGCAGGGTCCGAGAACCCGGTGCCCTCTGGGCCGTAGAGCCGTCATTTGGTGTCAAGTTTGGACTCACTCCTCGGGAGCTGGCGACGGCCCGGGCCGTCCTCGACGGTCTGACGTACAAAGATACCGCGACCCTGCTTTCCATCAGCCCTGCCACCGTGAAATCGCACATTTTGAGCGTATACCAGAAGACCGGAGCAGGAAACAAGATCGAACTCCTCCGTTTGGTGGAGGCCGAAAGCCATCGCATCCACCAATCGGTGGATGGCCCCCCGGCCCCGGTGGCGCCATCGTAACCCCAGGAGGATTTCCATGATTCGTTTCGTGATTGGTTTGGCCTTGGCCCTGGTGACCTTGGTAGGGGCGTATCTGCTGGAGGGCGGCTGGATCTTTCCGCTCCTGGCGCTGACCCCGTTTCTGATTACCTTTTTTGTGCCCCTGTTTGCGGTTTTGGCCGTCTGGAGCTTTCGGGAGTGGCTGCAGGCCTGGGGACACGCGTTCCGCCAGACTTCGACCCAGGCCATCGGCGTGTCCGTGGAGATCTGGAAGTTCAGCGAATTCGCCAGTTACCTGGCGGGGCTTCTCTCGCTGCTGACCGGCGGCATCCTCATTCTGGGCGCCTTTGGAAGCGCCCAGGTGTCCTGGAACCACGCCCTTGGTGCCGCCCTGGTGGGACCCACCTACGGGACGCTGTTCGGGCTGATTTCGCGAATTCTGCGGGCCCGGGTCCAGAACCTTCGGGGATAACCAGTATCCCGTCCTGGAAGTCCTCACGACAAGGGAACGCGGGATGACGAACCGAGTCCGCGGGACGACAAACTGAGTTCACGGGACGACGAATTGAGTTCACGGGACGACGAATTGAGTTCACGGGACGACGAACTGGGTCCGCGGGATGACAAACTGAGTCCGCGGGATGACAAACTGAGTCCGCGGGACGACGAACTGAGTCCGCGGGATGACAAACTAAGTCCGCGGGATGACGAACTGAGTCCGCGGGATGACGAACTGAGTCCGCGGGATGACGAACTGAGTCCGCGGGACGACAAACTAAGTCCACGGGCGGCAAACTGAGTCCGCGGGGGCCCCCACAGGGCTCGGCTTTGGCCCAATTGCCACTCCTTGGTGTTGAAAAGACCGTGGGGGCCCGCGTCGTTCTGGGCGCAGGAGATCGGCATTTTGGCCAAGTCGAGGGAGTGCACGGAGCGCAAGCGTACTGTGTGTACGCTGAGCACCGAACGCGACCGAGACGCAGCCAGAATGTCGAGATCCAAGCCCTGGATACTTCTGGGACAGGACACTAGGGGAGCTCGGACACCTTGCCGGTCATTGTGTCGTAATAGGCCGCCTTTACGTTGAGGCGGCCCTCGCTGATGGCCAGGGCCAGGGCCGGGGTGTCTTTGATCTTCTTGACGACGTTTCGGGTGTTCTCGCGGACCGTGTTGTCGAGGAGGTCGCCCTTGAGGAACCGGGCTCCCTCGACGGCGGGACGGATTTGGGCCGCCACGGCCTCAATGTTGGCCGGGAGGTCCCCGCCCTTGAGGGTCTCGTCGACGATGCTGCAGTCCCGGTGTCCCATGACCACGAGATAGGCGACGCCCAGGTGGTCCACGGCGTACTCGATGCTGCCCAGTTCCACGTCGGTGGCCACTTCGCCGGCCGTTCGGATGACGACCAGGTCGCCCAGCCCCTGGTCGAAAACCACCTCGGGCGGGGCGGGGCTGTCCGAGCAAGCCAGGACGATGGCGAAGGGTTTCTGTTCTTTGGAGATCTCCTCGATGCGGGCCATGGACTGGTCCGGGTGGGTCACCTTGCCCGACACAAACCGCTTGTTGCCTTCCAGGAGCCGTTTCCAGGGAAGCTCAGCCGCCGAGGCGGGTCCCTGGGGAGGCATCATCTTGGGGGTCGTCATCGCCGTGGCGGCCATCGCCGGCGCCGGGGCTGCCGGCTCCTCCATGGGGCTAGCGGCCATTTCTTTCTTTGCGGGCTCGGCCTGTTTGGCGGGCACGGGGGTCTTGGGCTTCATGGAAACGGGTTTGCCCTCGGACGCGGGGACGGCCTTCTTCGGCTCAGACGGGGCCATTTTCTTTTCCATGGGGGGCATCTTGGTCTCGGGCTTGGCTGAAGACATGGTTCCGACCGTGGCCGTCATGGGCTCCGACGAGAAAAGGTCCTTCGCCGCCCGGGCCTTGGCGGCGTATTCGAGGGCCAGGGTGGCCGACTTGTTGGCGTCGGCCTGGCGGCCCAGTCCCTCCCACTGAACTCCCTTTTCCACCGTCAGTTTGCCCGTCTTGGGGGACACCAGCCCACGGAAGTTGAACTTTGCCCCCTCGTCGTGGACCTGGAGGACCCAGGTGCCGCCCTTGGTGTTGAACGCGATCCAGTGGTCGGCGTCCCGGCGCCCCAGGAAGGTGAACCCATCGGGTCCCAGCCGTGAGGCCGTGTCCTTGAGCCACTTCAGGCCGGCGGCGTCCATGGCCACGGCGGTGGGAACGGGTTTGGGAGTGTAGGTGACGTACCCGACCCAGTCTCCGGCGGACAGCGCCGAGAGCGGGAGGGACAGGGCTCCAAGGAGGACGAACACGGCAAACTTTCTCATGGCATACCTCCGGACCAGTCTAGTCTCTGTCGGAATCGGAGGCAAGGTCGGCCGGGGCCTGCCGGAAGGCCCGGTAGTCGAGCTCGTATTTGCGGAGGCGCAGGCCCATGATGCGCTTGGTTAGGCCGAGCTCCCGGGCCGCCTGGGTCACGTTGCCCTGGGCCGCCTTGAGGGCCTCCACGAGCATCTCGTATTCCAGGGAGTCGAGCCTGTCGGGGAGGCGGCCGTGCATGCGGGTTCCGCTGTGGACCGAACTCTGGAGGGAGGGCGGGAGGTGGAAGCCGTGGATGACCTCGTCGTCGGAGAGGAGCACGGCCCGCTCGATGACGCTCTTGAGTTCCCTCACGTTGCCCGGCCAGGGGTAGGTGAGGAGCATTTCGAGGGTGGGCGTGGAGATGCGCTTGATGTCCTTGCCCGTCTGGAGGCTGAACTGGGTGACGAAGTGGTCGGCCAGGGCGATGATGTCGGACCCCCTGTCCCTCAGGGGCGGAATCTGGATGGGAAAGGCGGCCAGACGGGAGTAGAGGTCGCCCCGGAACCGGCCCGACGCGATGAGCTGTTCCAGGCTGCGGCTGGACGACACCATGAGCCGCAGGTTGACGGCCACGGGCTGAGAGGAGCCGGTCCGGTCCACGGCGCGGTCTTCCAGCACCCGGAGCAATCGGGCTTGGACAGGAAGGCTGAGGTCGCCGACTTCGTCGAGGAAGAGGGTGCCCCCGTGGGCCTCTTCGAACTTGCCCCCCAGTCCTTTGGCGTGTCCGAAGAGGTCGCTCTCGACCATCGATTCGGGGAGGGCCGTGCCGTTGAAGAGGACGAAGGGCCCCCGGGAGACCTGGGACCTGCGGTGGATGACCTCGGCCAAGGCCGCTTTCCCCACGCCCGATTCGCCGAGCAGAAGGACGGTGCTCGAGGTGCCGGCGACGCGGTCGGCCAGGCGGAAGACCTCCTGCATCCCCCCCGACGTGCCCACCAGGCCGCCGGCGGGGAGGTTCAGACCCCCCAAACGGCGGATCTCCGTCTCTTGGGCGACGAGGAGGGACAGAGCATCCCAGAGGTCGGCCTGGGGCAGGGGGGCGGTCCGGGGGCCTTCGGGAACTTCAAACGGGAGGGTGCCCAGGGATCGCTTGCGCCGGACAAGGGGCACGGTAACGACGGGGCCCCCCGAGGGAAACTCGGATCGTCCGGTGACCAGGGGCATGCCGTCGGAAAGGACCACCGAGGCTCGGATGGGCGCCCAGGTC
>JAHFSN010000114.1 GCA_023265735.1 Spirochaetaceae bacterium
GAGCTGCAGGCAGCTGATGGTCCACATGTGGTTCACGCCTTCCTCGATGGCGTGGTGCAGGGCCCGGGCCTTATTGTGGCCGCTGACCAGGATCACGATCTCCTTGGCATCGAGGAGGGTGCCAACGCCCACGGTGAGGGCGGTGGCGGGCACCTGGTCGATATCCCCCCCAAAGAACCGGCTGTTGGCCACCTTGGTATCGTAGGTGAGGGTCTTGATGCGGGTCCGGCTGGCCAGGGAGGAACCCGGCTCGTTGAAGGCAATATGGCCGTCGGGTCCCACGCCGCCCACAAACAGCTGGATCCCGCCCTGGGCCTTCATCGCCTCCTCGTAGGCCGCGCACTCGGCTTCGAGGTCGGGGGCGTTGCCGTTGAGAATGTGGACGTTCTTCGGGTCGATGTCGATGTGGTTGAACAGGTTCTCGAACATAAAGGTCCGGTAACTCTGGGCGTGGTCCCGGGGCAGGCCCACGTATTCGTCCATGTTGAACGTGACCACGTGCCGAAAGCTCACCTTGCCAGCTCGGTTCAGCTCGATGAAGGCCTTGTACAGACCCAGGGGAGTCGAGCCCGTCGGCAATCCCAGAAGGAAGGGCCGCTGGGCCGTCGGTTGAAAGTCGAGGATGCGGCGGGCCACATGGTGGGCCGCCCAGACGGATACTTCGGTGTAGTCGGGTCGGATGATCAGGCGCATGGGGTCTCCTTGGGCTCGAGCTAGAGAATATCTTTCTTGACGTCGCCGCCGATGAGCGTCATCAAAACGTTGAATTGGCGGTCAAACACGACCACATCGCCGGCCCAGCCGGGAATCAGGCTTCCCAGCTTGGGAATGCCCAGGATGGCCGCCGGGTTGGCCGACGCCATCTTGGCGGCGTCTTCCAGGCGAACTCCCCACGACACCAGGTTCTTGACGCCTCGGATCATGGTCAGTGAAGACCCGGCGATGACGTCGTCGGACTTCCGATGGAAGATTTCGTCCCGGAAAACCACCTCCTCTCCGTTGGCGTAGAGGGGGCCGGCCTTCTGTTCGGTCGGTTTCAGGGCGTCGGTGATGAGGACAATCTTGTTGAGGTCTTTGTCCCTGAGGAGGAGCCGGACGAGTTCGGGATGGACGTGGTGGCCGTCGGCGATGATCTCGGCTCCCACTTCGGGAAAGGCCAGGACGGCCCCCACGGCACCGGGGTTTCGATGGTGAAGGCTGCTCATGGCATTGTAGAAGTGCGTCGAATGGAGGATACCGGCCTGGAAGCCCTCCACCATGTTTTCGTAGGTGGCGTTGGTGTGGCCCGCCTGAAGCGTGATGCCCTTGTGGCTGCAATACAGGGCCAACTCGCGCATGCCCTTGAGTTCGGGGGCCACGGTCATGTTGGTGATTCGTCCCTTGGCCTCCTTCCAGAACCGTTCCATCAGATCGAGGTCGACGGCCTTGACGGTCTCCGGACGCTGGACACCCAGCTTCTCGGGGCTGATGAAGGGCCCTTCGAGGTGAATACCAAGAATCTTGGCTCCCTTTTCCTTGCCCATGGCGCCCACGCACGCCCGGATGGTCTTCAGGAAAAGCTCCGTTTCCTGGGGATAGATGGTAGGACAGAACGACGTGACGCCGTACTGAGACAGGTGCCACGACATCTCCAGGATCGATTCGGTTGTCCTATCGTCCGTTCCGAAGCCCATGAAGCCGTGGATATGGTTGTCGACGAATCCCGGGGCGATGTAATGGCCCTGAACATCGATGATCCGGGTCTTGGGATCGAACTTCTTCTGGGCAAAACGCTTCTCGCTGAAGATGTCCGCGATCTGGCCGTCTTCCAGATACACCGCGCAGTCGGGCATTTGCCCGTAACCGGTGAGGACCACGCCGTTGTGAAGACAAAGGGACGAACTCATGGAGTTTCCTTCGAACCTTGCCCGAAATCGGGCAAGGTTCCTGTTTAAAAAAGCGCCACCGCCTTCTGGGGGTGACGCTCTTTCTATTCTAGCGAAGGAGGTTTGTTTCCGCTACCCCACCGGGGTCGGCCCAGGCTCCTTACGGACCGTTGGAGGCCATTTGACAAGAGGGATTATACTGGAGTCGTATGAAGGTGTTCGGCTTGGTCATCGAGTGGATTTCCTCTCCCTATTACCAAGAAATTTGGAGGGGGGTTCACGAAGGAATGCTCGCCAAGGGGGCCAACCTCCTCACCCTCGTGACGGGAAGGATAGGAAGCCAACCCCCCTGGGAGGCCCGGTTCGACCAATTGCTCCGTCAGGTAACCGACGAGAGCTTCGACGGGTTTGTCGTGCTCTCGGGGCCCCTGGTGGGGCGCCTCTCACCGGCCTGGATGAACAGGTTCTGGAACGCCGTCAAGCGGAAACCTGTGGTCTCCGTGGGGGCACCCCTGGGGACGGCGCCCGTCTTCTCGGTGAACCACAAGACGGGTTTCCTTTCCATACTCCGCCATCTTTACGATCACCACGGCTACCGTCGCTTCGCCTTCGCGGGCGGCCCCCTCTCGAACCCCGATGCCCAGGAACGGGCCCAGGTGTTCCGGACCTTTCTCAGTGAGTCTGGTCTCACCTGCCCCGGGGACTGGTTTGTCGAGGGCGACTTCTCCCCCACCGGGGGGAATCTGGCCGCAGAGAAACTGGTGCCAGGGAGCCGCCCCGAATTTGAGGTGGTTGTCTGCGCCAACGATGACATCGCCCTGGGAGTGGCAGAGGCGTTGTCCCACAGGGGGCTTCGAGTTCCGGAGGATGTGGCCATCACCGGGTATGACAACTTGGGTCTCGCCGAACTGGCCGGCCTGACCACGGGGACACAGTCGCTCTTCGAGCTTGGATACCGGGCCGCCGAGGCCCTCTGGAACCTCGCGTTGGGACTTCCCCAGGCGCCGGAGCTCCAGCTAGGCTCCGCGTTGGTGGCGCGCTCGAGCTGCGGTTGCCCTCGGTCCAGGCGGGAAAGGGTTTCAGCCCAGGAAAGCCGTCTGCGTCTCGTCGATGCCGAGATTCGCAACCGGATTTCCCGAGATCAGCTGACAGACCTGACGGACATGCTGGTCAATGCGAAGAGCCCCAAGGACCAACTTGAACATCTCGCCCAGATCCTTCCAGCAATTGGAATTCGGCGTTTTCATCTTTCCCTGGAGGACAACGGCTCCCTCGACAAATCCCAACTCGGGCCCGAGCCTTGGTCATTCTTTGAAGAGACGCTCTACGACAGGGACAAGGCCCTGGGGACTCTCTTCCTTGACCCGGGAGACCGTCCTGCCATGCTCTCGCTCTCGGCCGAGATCACCGACAGGGTCTCCCGGGGCGTCGAAACCGTCCACCGGATCCACCGGCTTGAACTCCTCGTGGCCGAACGGACGGCGGAGCTGCGGGAGCTCGCCCTCAGGGACGAACTGACCCACCTCTACAATCGTCGCGGCTTTCTCGCCCTGGCCGAGCATCAGTTGAAGACTCACCGCCGCAGCGGCCTCCCCCTCCTGCTGTTCTACGGCGACCTCGACGGTCTGAAGTCCGTGAACGACACCTGGGGCCACGACGCTGGAGACGAAGCCATCCGGACCGCCGCCCGGATTCTCGTGGACTCGTTCCGAACCGAAGACCTCGTCGCCCGCATGGGGGGCGACGAGTTCGTCATGCTGGCCCCCGGATGCACCGCCGAAGACGCCGAGAACCTCGCCGCCCGCCTGGAGACCCTCTTCGAGAAGGAGTCCCAGGGCCAGTACGGCATCAGCCTCGGCTGGATCACCATCGACCCTTCGGCCAAGAAACCCCTGGAGGAGTGGCTGGTCTTGGCCGACGAGGCCCTCTACCGAACCAAGCTCTCCAAGAAAGCCTCCCGTTAGGACAGATAGGTTCGCAGAGCCTGGGCCACCGTTTGGAAGATCCATTCTCGTTTCGCGTCGTCGGTTTCCAGCAGGGTCATGCGAAAGCCCGGCAGGTCGCTGCAGAACCCCGTGAGCGGCACGGTGCAGATTCCCGTCGACGCCAAGAGATGGTAGACGAAGCGCTTGTCGGGGGCCACCCGGTCGACGAGGCCGGATACAAGGGCCCCCACTTCAGCGTTGGCCGGCGGCAGGGAGCGGTCTCCATCCAGGGCCCCCGGCTCAAACAGGACCGTGAAGTAGAGGGCTCCCTGGGGCAGGATGACCTTGACCCCGGGAATGCCGTCGAGGGCGGCAAAGGCCTGGCGGGCCCGGCTGCCGAAGAGCTCCCGCCGGCGTTCGAGGTGGGCCGGGTACCGGGGGTCCCCCATGATCCGCGGAATGGTGAGCTGGGGGAGACTGGTGGAGCAGACCTCCAGGCGTTTGGCGGCCAAGAGACTGTCGATGTACCGGCGAAACTCGGGATTCTCGTTCTTGTTGAAAACCTCGATCCAGCCGCACCGGGCTCCCGGCCAGGGATACTCCTTGCTGATGCTTCTCAGGCTCAGACCGGGGACGCCCCCGAGCACCTGACTGAGGGAACACGGTTTGGCGCCGTTGTAGGTAATGTTGGCGTAGGTCTCGTCGGCGATGACGAAGAGACCGTACCGACGGGCAATATCGACCATACGTTCGAGAAAATCGCGCTCGTACACGACGCCAGTGGGGTTGTCGGGGTTGATCAAGAGCAGTCCTGCCACAGCGTCGTTGTACTTCACCTTGGCCTCAAGGTCGTCGAGGTCGGGCAGCCACGACCTACTGGGGTCGAGTCGGTAGGTCAGATGGTCGTAGCCGGAGTGAGCGGCCTCGGCCGACGAAAGCGTCGAGTACGCTGGAGAAGGACCAATGACCCGGGCCTCTCGCCGCAAGAACCCGAAGACCTTGGCCACGGCGTCGCCGAGCCCGTTGAAGAACAGGATATCGTCGCCGGTGATCTGGCAGCCTCCCCGGGCATTAACCAGGTCGGCGAGAAACTGCCGGGTCGGGCGGATGCCTTGGGTGTCGGAGTAGGCGTAGCTGGCGTCTTCGGCCACCAGGTCGGCCAGAATCTCTTTCATCCAGCTAGGAAAGGACTCGCCCTTCTGGATGGGGTCCCCGATGTTTTCCCAGGTCACGGAGAGTCCTACGGCCTCCATCTTCTTGGCGACCGCCACGATTTCCCGAATCTCGTAGGTGAGCTGACCCGCTCCCTCGTGAACAATGCTACGGCGCACGTTACTACTCCCTCGCCTGCGCTGCGGCTTCTGAAACGCCGGATCGCAGGCTCGAATCGCAACACCGCTGGTCTTCAGTTGGAACGGACAGACAGGATATTTGGAATTTCTGGATAGAAAGGTCCGCAGTCCTGTGATCCGGTTCCCCGGTGGACTGCGGCGTGCGTTTGTTTCGCAGGCTAGCGCATGGCCACCGGGCATCGAGCCACGGCGGCTGCGGCATGACGAGTCAGATGACTGTCGAACCTGAAACAAATCATGACCTAAATGTTCCGGTTTTCGACGAGCCGTGTCAAGCGGGCCCCATCAGCCAAAGACGATCTGACCGAACCCGAGGGGCTGATGAAACCAAATGGCGCTGTCTTCGGCGAGTTCCGAAAAGGTCGAGAGGCTGGAATGCCCCTGGCGGTCCACGTCGAGGCGGTTGAAGGTGGCCCTCCAGGTCTCGCCCCGGACGGGAGTCCGGCCCAGGTCTTTGGCAAAGGGAACTTTGAGTTCCAAGACCCAGCCGGCGTCGTGCCTTCGGACTTTCCAAACGGCGGCGGTCTTCCATTTGTAATCAAAGTGCTTCTCTTCGACGGGGCCCGAGGCGGGAATGTCCACCCGGTATTCCAGAAGGGTTCCCAGGGCGTTAACCTCCCAGCCCCAATAGCGTCCTTCGTCGGGCTGCAAATACACTTCGAGGCAATCGTCCTCGTAGACCCGGCCCTTGGGCTTCGTCTCCCGGGCGGTGATCCAACTGTCCTTGGCCCACAGGTGGAGGTACAGGAATTTGTCAGTCCACGCCGCCCGGACCTCGGTCAGCTGGCGTTCGAAATTGCGGCTGGGCCAGGGATAGGAGAGCTCCCTCACCGCCTGACAGCGAAAATAGGCCTCGGGGATGATGTCGCCGGTCAGATCGCGGTCACGGTCCAGGCGCAAGACGTTCAGCGTGTTCATAGGTTCCAGTCTACCTAAAAATCCCCCGGATCGCCAATCGCGAACCTGGGAAAAGGGTTTCCCTCCCGCCGGGTTCCGCCTATGCTGGGGGGATGAGCCAAATCCTTCTTCAAGGCTCCTGGACCCTCGAGAGGGTTTCAACAGGTGCCTCCTATCCCTCCCGACTTCCGGGAGACAACTTCACGGCCCTCAGGGAAGCCGGTATTATCCCCGACCCCTTTTACGGGACCAACGAACTCGACGTCCAATGGGTGGGCCGGGAGGACTGGGCCTTCCGCCGGACCTTCTCCCTGAAGTCCGCCTTCCTCAAGAACCAGAGCGTAGTCCTCGAACTGGAATCGGTAGACACCGTCGCCGAGTTCTGGATCAACGGCCAACTGGCCGGCACCAGCCAAAGCATGTTCGTCCCCGTTCACCTGCAGGTTCGTCCCTACCTTCGGGAGGGGGAGAACGAAATCCGCGTCGTCCTCAAGTCGCCTGAGAATTATGCCGTCGACCTGGGCCGCAATCTCCCCTATCCCATTCCCCACACGGGGGCGCCGGTCATGTCACCCCACCGCAACCTGCTCCGCAAGGCCCAGTGCCATTCGGGCTGGGACTGGGGTCCGTGCCTCATGGTCAGCGGCCTCTACGGAACCATGCGCCTCTTGGCCTCTCCCGCGGCGTCGCTCGTCCAGGTCTGGACCGAAACCAAG
>JAHFSN010000115.1 GCA_023265735.1 Spirochaetaceae bacterium
TGTTCGTGGGAACCCTGGCCTCGTACGCCTTCGCCCGGCTGAGGTTCCGGGGCCGCCAGGGGCTGCTGTTTGCCCTGCTGTTCACCTACATGGTGCCTTCCATCGTCATCATCCTTCCCCTCTACTCGGCCCTCAGCGCCCTGGGCCTCCTCGACCAGAAGGTCACCCTGGTCATCCTGTACCTGTCGCTGGCCATCCCCTTCGTGGTGTGGGTCATGCAGGATTCGTTTGGCAGCATCAGCCGAAGCTTCGAGGAGGCCGCGACCATGGACGGCTGCACCCGGTGGCAGACCCTGATCCGGGTCTACCTCCCCATGGCCACCCCGGGGCTGGTGGCCACGGGCATCCTGGCCTTCCTCCTCTCGTGGGACGAATTTTTCTTCTCCCTCGTGTTCACCAGCACCACCGAGGCCAAGACCATTCCCGTGGCCATCGCGGAGTTTTCCGCCAAGAACACCATCGACTACGGCATGATTGCCACCGGTGGCGTCATCGCCAGTCTTCCGCCCCTCCTGGTAACGGCGGTGTTCCAGAAGCAGATCGTCAACGGCATGACCGGCGGTAGGGTCAAGGAGTAGGATGTCGGCCATGTACCTTCGGTTGAGTTCCCTCTCGGTCGTGCTGATCGCGGGCATGCTCCAGGCCCTCTTCCTGGCCTCGACGTTCCTGGCCCACCGGAAGGGGAGTCTGAGGGCCAACCGGCTGCTGGCGGCGCTGTTCGTCTTGTTTGCCCTGATCATTCTGAACGGCTTCCTCTACCAGACCAACCTCTACCAGGACTGGCCCGACCTCATCGGCATTCCGGCGGCGTTCCAGCTGCTGGTGGGGCCCGTCTTCCTCTGGTACGTGAGGGCCCTGGTCGAGGGGAAGGCCTTCCGGTTCCGTTCCGTGGCCCTGCTCCATTTGATTCCCTTCTGCGTCTACTTCGTCCTGGAGCTGTCGTTTCTGTTCCACAACGGGTTCTACAAGATGGCCCTCATGTACTCGTGGCTCAGCAACCAGCGGGCCGTGGGCGAGTACGTGGGCCGGTTCTGGTACCAGCTCATCGTGCCCCTCCAGACCTGGGTCTATCTGTACTTTGTCGTGAGGACCATCCGGCGCCACGAGGTGACCATCCGGCAGGTGTTTTCCAACATCGAGGACAAGACCCTGGGGTGGCTGCGCAATACGCTGGTGGCCTTCACCGTGGGGTTGGTGGGGGTGACCCTCAGCGTGGTGTTCCCCTTGGTCGGGGTTCAGCTGGGCTGGATGATGCTCTGCGCGCCCCTGGCCGACACGGTGCTCGTCTACCACCTGGCGTGGGTGGCCTTCTTGCGCCGGCCCCAGGACAACGAACCCGCGGTCACCCAGACCCCGGCGCCCCTTCCCCTCGAACCCAAGTACGAGAAGTCGAGCCTGAGCGACGACCAGGCTCAACGTCTGCTTGTCCAATTGGAGAACCTCATGACGACCCAGCAACCCCATACCAACCCCGACCTGACCCTGGCGGGCCTGGCGGCCCAGCTCAAGACCTCGCGGAACCACCTCTCCCGGGTCCTCAACCAGAAGCTCCACGCCACCTTCTACGACTACATCAACCAGCATCGGGTTCTGCTGGCCGGCAACAAGCTCCGGGCCCCCCACCGGGAGAGCATCCTCGACGTGGCGGCCTCGTGCGGCTTCAAGTCGAAGTCGACGTTCAACAAGGCCTTCAAGGCCCAGTTTGGCGTCGCCCCCTCGGAATACCGCCGGGGGGCCCTGTGAGGGTCGCCGTCGACCTGGGCGGGACCAAGATCCTGGCGGCGGCCGAGGGGCCCCAGGGCCCCGGGGGGCCTCTGCTGGGCCGGACCAAACTGCCCACCGACGGCAGCCGGGGACGAGACGCCATCCTGGAAACCCTGATGTCCGCCGTGGAGCAGACCCTGGAAGCCGCCGGGGGCCGGAAGGACGACCTGGAGGCCGTGGGCGTCTGCGTCCCCGGCGCGGTGATCCCGTCCACCGGCGAAGTCCGGGACTGTTCGAACCTTCCCGGGTGGACGCATGTGCCTTTGGGTCAGCTTCTCCGAGACCGCTGGGGTGTCCCCGTGACGGTGATCAACGACGCCCGGGCGGCGTGCTGGGCCGAGTACTCCTCGGGGGCCGGGCAGGGGACCCGGAACATGGCCTTCGTGACCCTGAGTACCGGGATAGGCGCGGGCTTCGTATTTGACGGAAAGCTCTACCAGGGGTCCCGGGGCGTTGCCGGGGAGCTGGGGGAAACCCGGGACGAGACCGGCGGTACCAACGAGCGGAGGGCCTCAGGCTCGGCCTTGGCGGCCCAGTTCGGCCTCCGGGCCGAGGATCTTCGGTCGCTTTGCGAGGCGGGGGATCCCAGGGCCCTCGAGGCCTACTCCCTTCTGGTCACCAGGATCGGGCGCCTCCTGGCCAACCTGGCCACCTTGGTCGATCCCGATCTCATCGTGGTGGGCGGAGGCCTGTCGAAGCTGGGACCCTGGTTCCTCGATCCCCTGGCTGACACGATTCGCCGGGAGTCCTATTCCCTGGCGTCCCAGACGCCCCTCGAGGCGGCCCACTGGTCCGAAGACGCCGGGGTCCGGGGCCTTCTCGATCTTCTGGCCCATCCCGACTCCCTCGGACGATTCCCATGACCCTTCAAATTTCTCCGACCGCCGAGACCCTGGCCGACGAGGCCGCCCGCATCCTTGCCGCCACCATGACGGCCCATCCCCGGGGACTGTTTTGCCTCGCGGCCGGCGATACCCCGCGGCTTGCCTACCAAAGGCTGACCGTCCGGCTCAGGACCGAAGGGTTCGATGCCTCGGGTCTGCGCTTCGTGGCCCTCGACGAGTGGCGGGGATTGGCCCCCGACGCCCCGGGCGGGTGCCAGAAATTCCTTCGCGACGCGGTGTTCGATCCGCTGGGGGTGGACCCGGCCCAGGTGGCGTTCTTTGACGCCCAGGCGACCGATGCCGAAGCAGAATGCCGCCGGATCGACCGCTGGATCCAGGACTGCGGCCCCCTGGTGACCGCGGTGCTGGGCATCGGGATGAATGGTCACTTGGGCTTCAATGAGCCCGGCACACCCGCCGACAGCGTGACCCGGCCCGTCGACCTCGACGCCGTCACCCAACGCGTCGGCACCAAGTACTTTGCCGGGCGGGCCCCCTCCCAGGGGCTGACCCTCGGCCTAGGCACCCTCCTGGCCGCGAGGGAGGTGATCCTCCTGGCCACTGGGTCTGCGAAGGCGTCTATCGTTCGGTCGGCCCTGGACCCGGCCCAATTTCCGCTGGTCCCTGCGGCGGTCCTGAACCGCCACCCCCGGGCCCTCTTTCTCGTCGACGAGGAAGCCGGCCGGTTGGTCTGAGTCTCGTCCCCTGGCCATGCCCTAGGCAATTGCGCATCGGGCAACGGCCGGGGTAGGGTGGGGGAGGAGGGTCTTCCATGTTTATCGTCTGGATCGCCAAAGTTGTTGCGGCGCTGAATGCCAATACCCGCAGTACCGAGATCGGGGCGGCCATCGCCTACGCCTTCCTGCTGGCCCTCATCCCCGCCGGGAACCTGCTCTGGATCGCCCTCCTTGTCCTGAGCTTCTTCGTCCGGATCAACAACGCCATGCTGTTCGTCTTCCTGGCCGTCTTCAGCCTGTTTGCCGCCATCTTCGACCCGCTCACTGACCTCGTGGGCTACGCCGTTCTGAAGGCTGGTTTCCTCACATCGCTGTGGACCAGCTTGGCCAATATCCCCTTCGTCCCGTGGACGAAGTTCAACAATACGCTGGTCATGGGCGGGCTGCTGGTGGGACTGGTGCTGTTCGTTCCCGTGGCCTGGGCCTTTAGCGCCCTGGTGAAGGCCTGGCGCTCCGGCGTCCGTGAGAAGCTCTACAACCTCAAGGCCGTTCAGGCCTTCCTGAAATGGCCCGTGGTGTCCACCATCACCAAGATCTTTGGAAAGATCTTCTCCGTGGCGAAGGGGCTGGCATGAACAAGTTCCCGAACGCCCGCCCCTTTGCCCCCTCGTTCACCCAGGACGAGTTTGAGAAGAGGATCCTCAAACGAATCCATGTGCAAGGAGAGAAGACCTTTGCCCAGGGCCTGTACTCCCCCGATCCCGAGGCCCCGGACCGGCTGATCTTCACCGCCGAGCTCGACAAGAAGGGGCTCAAGCACCTGAAGAAGCTGGCCAAGGAGATCCGGAAGAACCGGGGTTTCGTCTCCTGGGGCAAGCTGGCCGTCCTGGTCGTCCTCGTGGCCGGGTACCTGGTGTTCAACCTCGTGTTCAAGAACTGGATCATGACCAATTTCCTCGAGGACTCCCTCCAAGGGGTCTTCGCGGCCAAGGTCGACGTGGGCGGCCTGGATTTTGACCCCCTGGGGGGCAAGATCACCCTGGTCAGCCTGGAGGTGGCCGACCGGGACCACCCCATGCGCAACCTCTTCCAGCTCGGAAAGACCGGATTTTCGGTGGATCTCTGGCAGGCGGTGAACGGCCGCCTCCTGGTCAACTTCCTGGAGTTCCAGGACATCCGGTTTGGGTCCGAGCGAAAGACGTCGGGCGCCCTGCCCGGACAGAAGGCCCCGGCGTCTTCGGGTCCCGCGTCTCCGGCTCCGGCTGCCGGTCCTGGAACCTCGGCTCAGGCCCCGGCCCCCAAGAAACAGGATTCTGGCCTGGTCAACCTCGACAAAGTCGACGCGGCCGGTCTGGTTTCGGCCCAGCTGGATCAGCTGGAAAGCGTGAAGTTGGCCCGCCAGATCGAGCAGGACCTCCGGGGCCTCACGGACCAGGCCAAGGCCCAGGGATCGGGCGTCCAGGCCAAGGTGAAGGACCTGGCGGCCGCCTCCGGTACCCGCATCCTGAAGAACCTGACGTCTGTCCGGACCAAGGACGACTTGAACGCGGCCCTGGCCAAGAGCGCGGACTTCCGAACAGAGATCGCGGCGGCCCAGAAGGCCGCCGATTCCTACGGCCAGGGACTCCAGACCCAGGTTCGAACCTACGAAGGGCGGCTGAAAGATCTGGAAGCCGCCGTCCGGCGCGACCAGGCGCTCCTGGCCAAGACTCTCGGTCAGCCCCAGGGCGCCGGGGCCCAATTGGCCCAGGAGGCCTTTGACCAGGCTCTAGGGCCCCAGGCCCGGGACCTGATGGCCTTGGCCGCCAAGGTTCCCACCGTGCTGGCAGCCCTCCACCAGGGCGAGGAGAAGCCCGCGAAGGTCAGGCGTCAGGGCAGGACTGTGGTGTTCCCCACGGCGGCCCATCCCCAGGTCGAGATCCGCAAGATCGTGGGGTCCGTGGCCGTCGGCGGCGGAATCGTGGTGGCCATCCAGGCCCACGAGATCAGCTCCGACCAGGAGATCACCGGTCCCACGACCCTGGCCTTGGACTTCGGGGATCCGAAAACGGTCTTCCACCTGGACGGCACCGCCGATCTTCGGACCTCGTCCACAGCCCGACTGGTCTTTGACGCCTCTCTCAGCGGGGCCAGCCTGTCCCTCGGCCACGAGGTCTCCCCGTTGGGGCTCAAGTCGCTCTCGGCCAACGTCCGGCTGAAGGGGGCCTACCGGCTCGGTCCCGACGGAACCGCCCGGGCCACCGCCACCATCTGGCTGGACAAAATTCGGTCCGACCGGGAAAAGGACTCCTTCGTGGGGCGGCTCAGCGCAGCGGCCTTGGGTTCCCTCGGCCAGCGGCTGTCGGCCCAGGCCGTGTGGACCTTGGCTCCGGGCGGCGATGCCTCGTTCTCCCTGACCTCTGACCTCGATCGGGCCCTGGCCGACGGCCTGCAGGCGTCGGTGGCTGCGGAGCTCAAAAAGCAGCAGGACGAACTCACTCGGGAGCTCAACGCCCAGGTCGACAAGATCCTCGGTGCCCAGGGGGCGTCGGACCTCAAAGCTTTGATCGCGGCCAACGCGGCCGACATCAAATCCTTGGCCGACCTCCAGAAGAAGGTTGACCAGCAAACTGCTGACCTCGAGCGGCTGAGCAGGGTGCTCGGTGGGTCGGGAAAGACGGAAAACAAGTCTGGCCCCCTGGGCGGAGTCAAGCTCCCCGGGTTCTGAGCCAAGTGTCCCGTGGGGCCGGGGCCCCACGGGACACTTCGGCTACATTTTCGTCTTATCCCCTTGCACCCTTTTCTACACAATTGTAGAATGCACCCCATGCCTGCCACCCCGATGCCGAAATCGCTTCCTGAAAACCCCAATCAGGTGTCGCTCCTGTTTGAAGTCAGCCAGATCCTTGACCGGACCTTCGACCTCAAACAGGTGATTGTTTCTGTCCTCTACCACGTGGCCACCAACCTCGCGTTGGTCCGCGGTTCGATCACCCTGCTCAACCGTCAGTCCGGCGAGATCTTCATCGAGTCGTCGTACGGTCTCACCCCCGCCGAGCAGAAGCGGGGCCGCTACAAGCTGGGAGAGGGCATCACGGGGCGGGTGGTCCAAACGGGCGAGCCCGCCATTGTCCCCAACATCAGCCGCGAACCGAACTTCCTCAACAAGACCGGGGCCCGGAAAACCGAGCTCGAAAAGGAACATTCCTTCCTCTGCATCCCGATCAAGCAGGGCAGTGAGGTGTTCGGGGCCTTCAGCGCCGACATCGTGGCCGGAGAGGCTGCCATCCTCGAGGCCAACGTCCAGATCGTCACCATCGTGTGTTCGATGATTGCCCAGGCCGTCCGGCTCCGCCAGGAGATGGAGGAGGAAAAGGCCAGCCTCGTCGAGGAGAACAACCGCCTCAAGACGGTGCTCAAGGAGAGCTTCCAGCCCGC